>PKCI01000156.1 GCA_002862135.1 Verrucomicrobiota bacterium
AGCAACAAGCTTAGCGAAGACCTCACCGTGATGGCCTGCCAGCGAGGGCTCCACTGCCTCGTCGAGAAACCAATGGCCGCCACCCTCGAAGGTGCCAACCGGATGCTCGCTGCTGCTGAAGCTGCCGGGGTCCGTCTCATGATCAATTGGCCCTTCGTGTGGTGGCCCCAGCTCCGCCACGGCATCACCATGGCCCAGGCGGGTGAACTCGGGCAATTGTGGCAGGTGAAATACCGGGCCGCCCACCAGGGTCCCGTCGAGCTTGGCTGCTCGCGGCAGTTCTGTGAATGGCTCTACGACAAGGACCTCAACGGTGCCGGAGCCTACATGGACTACTGCTGCTACGGCGCTATCCTCGCCGAAGTGTTACTCGGAAAACCAGATGCAGTCACTGGCACGAAAATCAATACCGGATTCAAACCTGAACTTTCGCTGGAGGACAACGCCATCCTCGTGATGACCTACGCCAATGCCCTTGCCACCACCGAAGCGAGCTGGACCCAAATTGGCAAACTAACCTCCTACAGCACCACACTCTATGGCAGTGCCGGAACTCTCCTTATCGAGCCGAACCATGACGGACACATCCGCCTCGCCACCTCCGAAAACCCCAACGGAATCGAGCTCACCGTCCCGAAACAGCCCGCGCATCTTGAAAATGCCAGCACCCACTTTCTGGCAGCAATCGAGGATCCAGATCTGGAAATCTATCCTCTTTGCGAAGCGCACCACTGCCAAGGGTCCCAGTGGATTCTTGAAGAAGGCATTCGCGTCTTGAGCGGAACGGAATAGATTCCCCCGTCCAACGAAACATTCCCTCTTTTGGATTCCCCTCAAGCCAAGTCATCCCAGCCCGAATCCCAGAAGGCACCGGAACTGCCACCGGATCCGACATACGGCTACACCCTCGAAACACTCCTCGAGGTTCAGGCGCCCGAGGCTCCCGCCGGCTTTTCCGATCGCTGGCGTGGGTGGTTTAAAAAAGCGACCCAGCTCGACCCACGCCCCGTCATTCATGACACTGGGCGGGTTCGCAGTGACTGGAAGATTTTCGAGATCAACTACCGCTCCACTGATGAGGTTCTCATCTCGGGCTGGCTACTGGTTCCCAAATCCGGGGGAGCGAAACGCGGCTTTGTGGTGGGTCATGGCTACGGGGGTTGCCCCGGTCCGGAGAGCCACCTCCCCTTCCCCGATGCGGCAATCCTCTTTCCCTGCGCGCGCGGCATTTCAAAGAGCAAGCATCCTAACATACCCTCTCAAGCCAACGACCACGTCCTCCACCGCATCCACACGGCGGAACGCTACGTCCTCCGGGGATGTAGCGAGGACACCTGGCTGGGAGTCAGTTCCCTGCTTCAACTTTTCCCACAGTTAGAGGGGCATATTGGCTACCTCGGTATCAGTTTCAGTGGCGGCGTAGGAACACTCGCCCTCCCGTGGGATCACCGCATTCAGCGGGCTCACGTCAACGTCCCCAGCTTCGGCAATCAGGCCCTTCGCCTGACCCTCCCCTCCATCGGTAGCGCAGAGAGCGTCAGAGAGTTCGAAAAGAAAGATCCCGGTGTGGCATTAAACACGCTCCGATGGTTTGACGCCGCTTCAGCAGCCCGCCACATCGAGATACCCATGCACTTTGCCTGCGCCCTAGCCGACCCTGCCGTAGCCCCTCCGGGGCAGTTTTCGATTCATAATGCAAAGCCGGGAGAAAAGAAACTTTACGTTCTCGAGGCCGGGCACATGGACTACCCCAACCAGGCGCAGGAGGAAACAGAGCTGTTACAGGAACTCGAGACATTCTTCGCCCATATGTGATCCGCTGAATTTTCAGGGAGCATGAAACGCGTTTACCATAAGTGGTGGAGCGAGAATCTCGAAAGGGACATGGAACTCCTCGTCTTCGGTCACGGGGGGGCAAAGGTTCTTGTTTTCCCCACTCGCGGAGGGCGATTTTACGAATACGAAAATCTGCGCATCACTGATGTGCTGCAGTCCAAGATCGAATTCGGATACCTCCAACTGTATTGCGTCGACTCAATTGATGCCGAGAGTTTTTACTGCTGGTGGGCACATCCTAAAGGCCGCATCGAACGCCATCTTCAGTACGAGGCTTACATTCTTGATGAGGTGCTTCCGTTCATGCATGAAAAGAACCCACACGAGTGCGTCATTTCTCATGGTTGCAGCCTCGGTGCTTTCCACGCCGCCAACATAGCATTTCGTCATCCCCACCAGTTTCGAAAGTTGGCCGCCTTCTCGGGTCGTTACGACCTCGGCGAAAGCATCGAAAATTTTGGTGATCTTTTCGACGGCTACTATGACGAAGAGATCTACCACAACACACCAACCCACTTTCTTCCCAACCTGACCTGCCCGAAAATCCTCAAACATCTCAGGGAGATGGAGATAGTCATGGTCATTGGGCAGGAAGACCCCTTTTTACCCAACAACAGGAATCTTAGTCACATCCTCAACACGAAGGGCATCGACCACAAGCTTCACATCTGGGGAGAACGTGCCCACCGCGGTTATTACTGGCGCCGCATGGCACCGCTCTACATCTGAGCCAGTCTCGACAGAAAGCTCCAGGGATCAGGCGGCTTCCATTTCGTCATCTCCGCCGTCATCTCCGCCGTCATCATCATCGGACGGTTCGATGTCTTTCTTGACAACATTCTCGACAATTACCTCGGCCTCGCGGGTGCCTTCGACCACTTCGCGATCCACGGTTACCCGGGTAAACCCATCGTGACTGGGTGCGTCAAACATTACATCGAGCATAAGCTTCTCAAAGATAGAACGCAGGGCCCGGGCTCCGGTGCCGCGTTCGATGGCCTCCTCAGCCATCGCTTCGAGACCGTCTTCGGTAATATCGAGATTCACACCATCCATCGCGAGCAACTTGCTATACTGCTTCACCATAGCGTTTTTTGGTTCGGTCAGGACATGGATAAGTTCCTCCGTCTTGAGAGGGCGAAGAGTTGAGACAACGGGAAGTCGGCCGACAAATTCAGGGATTAGTCCGAAGCCATGAAGATCTTCCGGAGACACGTTACGAAGTTGCATCTCGATCTCGCTTTCGCTCGCGACCTTGGTCACCTCGTCACCGAAGCCAAGCACTTTCTTACCGAGACGACGACCGACGATTTCTTCGAGGCCGACAAAAGCTCCGCCAACCACAAAGAGAATACGCTCGGTATTCACCTGAATGTATTCCTGCTGGGGGTGCTTGCGACCGCCTTGTGGCGGCACGTTACAGACAGTGCCCTCGAGCATCTTCAGGAGTGCCTGCTGCACACCCTCGCCGGAAACGTCCCGAGTGATGCTGACATTTTCAGTCTTGCGACCGATCTTATCAATCTCATCAATGTAAATGATGCCCATCTCAGCGCGCTTCACATCATAATCAGCGGACTGGAGAAGTCGCAGGATGATATTCTCGACGTCCTCACCCACATAACCGGCTTCGGTCAGGGTCGTCGCATCAGCGATGCAGAAAGGAACATTGAGCACTTTGGCCAGAGTCTTGGCGAGAAGGGTTTTTCCAGAACCGGTCGGCCCAATCAAGAGGATGTTACTCTTTTCAATCTCAACATCTTCTAACTGGGAAAACTTTCCGTGTGCGCGACCATTCGCCGGTGCTGAAAACTGATGAAGGCGCTTGTAGTGATTGTGAACCGCGACGGATAGGACTTTCTTGGCGTGGTCCTGACCGATCACATACTGGTTCAATTTTTCGAGGAGGTCGGCAGGCTTCGGCACCGACATATCGGAGGCCACTTCCTCTTCTTCCTCTTGGAGTTCCTTTTCAAGGATCCCACGGCAGACATTGATACAACCATCACAAATGTAGACGCCGGGGCCGGCGATCAACTTTTTAACTTCTGCGTGACTCTTGCCGCAGAACGAACACATCGTGAGATTCGTAGCTCTTGCCATTAGGTAGTTAAGGGGGAGGATAGGTCCGGCGTTGACCGCCGTGCTTGGGAACCTAATCTAACTGCAGGCCAAGTAAAAGCCAGTCAGAATTTAAATTTTCACAATTATAAAACTTTCTCGAACAGAGGTATTAAGCTCGAAATCGACTCCAGCGTATAATCGGCAGGAGTCCTGACAGCTTTATCGCTCACAATCCGGATCGTACCGGCCAAGCCAGCCGCCCGGCCCATCTCGATGTCGCGATCAGAATCACCGATCAGCCATGAATAATGCCGGTCGATACCAAACCTTTCAACGGCAGCTAAAATCATCTCCGGATCCGGCTTCGGTTGATGCAGACAACCGGGCTCTCCGGTGTGGGCGTAGATAGCATCCAGTTCGACACCAGTCTCAGCCAACTCGTCCTGCATTTTCCGGTGAATCGCGGCGAGATCTTCAGATGTCATCAGTCCCTTCCCTACTCCTTTTTGACTCGTGACGAGGATGACCAACCAGTCGCGTTTCTTGAGCCAGCAAATCGCATCGACAATTCCTTCGTTGAGATGAAAGTCCTCCGGCCGCAACACATACCCCGATCCGGGCGACTGGTTCACCACACCATCACGATCAAAGAAAACGCAGCGTCTTTTCATCACGCGCCCTTGAAAGGAATCGAGTAAGCCTTCACCCAGGTCGCTTCCGGTGTCAGTGTGACGTGGTTAAATGGAATGGGACCTCCCGGTATAAAATCGCAAAAATCACCTGCAGGGACCGCGGTGAACTCACAGGCCGGGCTCGATACGCCTGAATTCAGGACGCCATTTTTGAACAGAGTTAGCCCACGGTGAAGGTGACCTGAAAAAATCCCCTTGAGCTGTTCGCCAGCTTTCTCTTTCAGCATCGCGAGAACTTCGTCGCGATTGGTGGTGAGCAGGTGTTCGTCGATCCACTTCGAACCGATCTCTGAAAACGGATAATGGCAAAAAACGGCTACGGGTTTGTCTCCGCTGATGCGGTTGGCGAGTGCCTCGATCTGCTCCCGAGAAATAAATCCATGAAAACCATCCTCCGGCGGCACTTTTCCATCGAGAACGAACAACTCGTATCCGTCCGCTGCCGGATGCGTGATTTGATAACAAAGCTTGTCTGTTGAATCCGGCACGAGTAATTCGTGCTGCGGCAGAGTCAGGGCCTCACGCATCATGGCCACATCGTCGTGATTACCGGTCGAGTAATAGACAGGAACTTTGAGGCCGGACAAGACCTCACGGGCCTGAGCGTATGCCGGGAGATCAGGATCATTCACCACGTCACCCGTATGCACAATTATGTCCGGTTGAAACGGAAGATCGTTGATTGCCTCCACTAGCGCACATGCCCGCTCCCACAAATTCGCTCCGCGAATTTCGAGGGAATGATCCGGCCCGAAATGGGTGTCGCTGATATGGATAAGTTCCAATGGCATTCCGTGTTCAGTATTACGTTTCCCTACCAGACGTCCGACCACAGGTATGGTGCGAACTTTGCCAGATGTGAGAGCAGAGCCAAAAGCGACCCCCACCCCTATCAAAGCCTAACATGAGGCATTGGTCCCGTCACTGTAACAATACGCAGGCGCGTCACGATTCAAGAAACATAATTTGATTCCAACGGCTTAACCATCGACAGATTACCATGAGCGAACACAAAACGACTCTCACCTGGAACCGTGGCGAGGCTGGGTTCAGTTACGAATCCTTTCCGCGCGACCACGAGTGGCACTTTCCCCGAAGCGGCCAGAGTCTGAGGGCGGCTGCCGCTCCGGAATTCCTCGGCGGTCCCGACTGCGTCGACCCCGAAGAGGCCTTCACGGCCGCTCTCACCAGCTGCCACATGCTCACCTTTCTCGCCATCGCCTCCATGAGCGGTCTCATCGTCGACAGCTACGAAGACAATGCCGTCGGTCATCTCGAGAAGGCTGATGACGGTAGGCCATGGCTCGCCAGGGTGGTAATGAACCCACAGATCATTTTCTCCGGCGACAAGCAGCCATCCTCCGAAGACATCGACAAGCTGCACCACAAAGCCCACATAGAGTGCTTCCTTGCTCGTTCGGTAAAAACCGAAGTGACTTGGAGCTAAATTCCGCCTTCAAGAAGGATTAGCAACGGAGTGGAGAAAGACGAAGTTCACGAAGTCGATCAGGTCGATCACTCAACCGTGTTGCGCTTGTGCGCAAACCGTCAAAATCCCTCCCCTGAGGGATTTTTTTGCGAAAAAAAAGGCGACAAATGGCGCTAAATGGATATTTTTTTTTGGTTGAAGCAATTTTGCGCAGAAAATGAGCCGACGTCAGCCACTCGAAATTGCCCTCGCCATTAACGTAGGCGTCACCCACCTCGAACGCGTGGTGAGGGGAATTCGCGACTACGCCGAACGTCACACCAACTGGCGCTTCCTCATCAGCCCGGAGACGCACTATCTTTCCCCCACGGCACTTGAAGGCTGGAATGGTGATGGGGTCATCGCCCTGGCCAACACACCCGAAGACATTCGCGTGCTCAAGTCGCTCAACTGCCCGGTCGTGAATCTTTCCGGTGCTTATCCGGAATCAGACTTCCCGCGGATTCGCCCCGATTACGATCGCATTGGTCGCATGGCTGCGTGGCACTTGCTCGACCGGGGCTATCGCCGTTTCGGTTTCTACGGCATCACCGACGTTTGGTATTCCGAGGGCTACGAAGCCGGCTTTTGCCACGAACTCTCCACCCGTGGTCTCGACTGCTCCGTTCTTAACGTCGCCGCCACGCTTGGTTCGAAGACCCGTTGGGATATTGGCCAGGGTGAACTCGAACTCTGGCTCGGCACGATTCGCCCGCCTTTCGCCGTCATGGCCGCCCACGATCCCCGCGCAGCCATGGTTATTCGCGCCTGTGAGCGGGTCGGTCTTCGAGTCCCCGATGATGTCGCCGTAATCGGAGTTAACAACGACACCGTCTCCTGTGAGTCCTGCCACCCTCCCCTCAGCAGCATAGAACGAAACGACGCTGAGATCGGAGAGGAAGCCGCCCGTCTGCTCGATCGCCTCATCCAGGGCAAAGAGGTTTCAACCGAGGAAAAAATCGTGGCACCAGGAGCAGTTCAGGACCGCCAGTCCACTGACAGCCTTGCTGTTGATCATCCCGATTTGCTCAAGGCCATCGAATACAGCCGCGAGCATTTTTGTAAACCTATTGGCGTGGCCGATATTGTCGACGCAAATCCCCGCTCTCGTCGTTGGCTCGAAGATGCTTTTGTCGAAAACCTGGGCTGTACCCCCCGCACTTTTATTTTCCGTCTCCGCATTCGTGAAGCGCAAAAGTTACTGACTGACAATCCTGACCTGCAGCCCGGCGAGGTGGCAGCCCGATGCGGCTACAGTGGCACTCGCCAGTTAAATGCTCACTTCCGGTCGGAACTGGGCATGACGGCTAGAGAATTTACCAAAGCCGATCTCTAATCACGGCTGCGAAGCGGAGCCACCAGAATCCGACGGTGCGGAATCGCCTGAAGGAATGTCAGGCTCCGTTTGAGTCGGCAAAGGACCGGGAGAAGTGGTTCCGCGGTTAGGAGGAGGCGGCGGCGCCCCAAGCTCCTTGATCAGGTCCGTGGCAAACTGGATCGGCTCTCCTCCACGCTCGAGGTAGAGATCGTAGTGCTGAAAAAGAATGTGATTCATTGCCACCTGGATCCAGGCAACAACGACGTAGACTCCGACAAAGAGCGCGAGATATCCCAGGATACTCATCGGCATCGCGATGAGGACCAGCAAAATGTAGTAACCAATCAGGCTCATGCCGACCTTCTTGATGAAACTGCAAATAAAACCCCAGAAAAAACCGCACTTGAAATCCATCATCAACCCGGAGCGAAGCATAACCGGAAAAGAGAACAGCATCATCAGGATAATCGCTCCGAAGTAGAGAAAGAAACCGACGATCGCGAGGATCACACCCATCTCTTCGTTTCCGCCCTCTGCCATGCCGGCACCGATCATCATCGGAACCATAAGGACCAGCATCAGCGGAATCATTACCAGCGACAGGACAAAAGTCGCAAGAAACGGCCAGAGTCCATACTTCAGGTATTCTCCGAAAAAATTGAAATCAAAGTCCTCCGCCTCATGACCACATCGCTCCCTCGCCATTCTTCGAATCACAAAACCCATTGAAACAATCGGTCCAATGAAAGGGATGAGAGTAGAGACCGAAAGCCCCAGGATAGTCATCCATTTCTTTTCGGTTTTGAAAATGTCCTTGAGTGCGGCTCCAAGACTGATGCTCATGGCCGAATCATAGACCAGCGAATGCAAAACATTCAAGCCCGTGCCTTACCGTAATCTATCGTCTTTTTCGGCACGGGATTGAGGTCGAAATTTTATTGCCGTGAAAGTGGCGGAATCCTAATCTTCAAATACCCTGCGGAACTAATCCGCGACGAAACCCTACCATAAAGACTCAAAAGTAATATGAGCAATATTGTCCCCCTGATTAGTTCCGGCACCGCCGGCCCCCTTGGTGTTCTTCATCTTCCCCGCCTCTGGCTCAAGGCCTCTCTTGGTGCAGCCGGGAAACTTCACTCCGACTACCCGGCCATCGGCGCGGGCTACGACCAGATGGTCCTCGACGGACTCGGTCTCGACAAGGGTGCCTTCGAAGCCTTTATCGCCGACAGCAAGCCTTCCTACATCGAGCTCGAAGCCTGGGTGCTTGAGCAAAAAGGTGGATCACTCGATCAGGACGCAGTCGACACCCTGAATGCTGACATCACCGGCTACATTCACGCCGACGAGACCCGTGACGAGATCCTTGGCGCAGCCGGTCGCGAAGACGATGGCACTATCAAGGACGCTGTGAACCTCAACAATCTCGACGACTGGGCTATCTTCCACTCCCAGGAGCTGAAGTAATTCGGAGGGCAATCAGACCGAATTTCAAATAGCCCGCCCCCGCTGCAATGCAGGGACGGGCTTTTTTCTGCAAATCTCTCCCAACAAAAGCATTTGTGTTCCGTTCGTGGCACTGGTATCGCTCTCAAAATTCATTCCAGGAACACCATGATCATTGCTCCCAAAACTCGTGGCTTCATCTGCACCACCGCACACCCTGAAGGGTGTGCCGCCAATGTGCAGGCCCAGATCGACTACGTGAAATCCCAGCCCGCTCTCACAGACGGTCCCAAAAAGGTCCTCGTAATCGGGTCGTCGACCGGCTACGGCCTCGCTTCACGCATCGTCCCCGCTTTCGGTAACGGTGCCGCCACCATCGGCGTATTCTTTGAAAAGCCCGGAACCGAGCGCAAGACCGGTAGCGCCGGTTGGTATAATTCCGTCGCATTTGAAGCGGCCGCCAAGGAAGCTGGCCTCTACGCCAAGAGCTTCAACGGTGATGCTTTCTCAAATGACATGAAGGCTGAAGTCATCGAGACGATTAAGGCTGATCTTGGTGAAGTCGACTGTATCGTCTACAGCCTCGCTTCTCCCCGCCGCACCGACCCAACTGATGGAGAGACTTACAAGTCAGTACTCAAGCCGATCGGCGCCCCCTACAGCCAGAAGAACCTCAACACCGACACGGGCGAGGTCGACAGCGTTTCGATCGAACCTTGTACCGAAGAAGAAATCGCCCAAACCGTCAAAGTCATGGGTGGCGAAGACTGGGAACTCTGGCTCAACGCCCTTAATGAGGCTGGTGTCCTCGCCGACGGGTTCACCACCGTGGCCTACTCCTACATTGGTCCCGAACTCACTTTCCCGATCTACACCAACGGCACCATCGGCAAAGCCAAGGAACATCTCGAAGGTTCCGCCGCTGCCATGAACGAAAAATTCGGTGCCGGCACCGCCTTCGTTTCGGTGAACAAGGCACTCGTCACCCAGGCCAGCTCCGCAATCCCTGTGGTGCCGCTCTACATTTCCCTGCTCTACAAAGTCATGAAAGAAGCCGGCAACCACGAAGGCTGCATCGAACAGATCCAGCGACTCTTCACCGACCACCTCGCCAACGGAGGCGAGCCCACTCTCGACGAAAAGAAGCGCATCCGCATCGACGACTGGGAAATGCAGGAGAGCATCCAATCGGCCGTGGGCGATGCCTGGGAGAAAATCACGACCGAGAACCTTTCAGAACTCTCTGACTTTTCAGGTTACAAAACCGAATTCCTAAAACTCTTCGGCTTCGGCCTAGAAGGCGTTGATTACGAGGCAGATACGGATCCCGAGAGACTTCTGCCTTCCCAATCTTAACGAAATGGTGAAATTATATTTTTCATAACTATTTGTATTTTTTGTAATTAGGGTTTAGTGTGACCTCCGGTCCACTCACCCAAACCCGCAAAAAAACAGACAGTTCAATGAAGAGAAGAGTCCTCTGGAGTGCTCTTTCGTTGCCACTTTTATTAGGGGCGGCGTTACTCACATCCTGCTCAAACAGTGAGCACACTACCGCGTCAGCGGCTCGTCATGGCGGAGCCTTTCAAGGGGCTTTTCGACCAAAACCATCTATCGAGCGCCATTCGAGTGGAGCCCGAGTCAACCCTGCCGTTCTTTCACAAAGCACCCGCAGCAACACGCGCGTCGTCATCGATGTCGCCGATCAGCGCGGCTACCTGCTCGTGAATGGGAAGATCGCTGTCGACACCCCGGTTTCCACCGCCCGTCCCGGCAAGTGGACCCCGCGTGGCAGCTATTCTATGAGCCAGCGCGTTCGAACCGGGAAGGTCTCGACCATTTATGGTGTCGAGATGCCCTACTGGATGCGACTCAGCGGAAGCGTCTACGGCGTGCACGCCGGACACCTGCCCGGCTACCCTGCCTCGGCCGGTTGTATCCGCCTGCCCGTAAGCGCTGCTCAGGTGATCTACGACAACACCACCTACGGCACTCGCGTCAACATCTACAGCAGCTGGGACGGAGCCTGACTCTCTTTCACAGAGGACAACTCTTTGACGACATCCGTTCGGATCAATTCGAACGGATGTTTCCGCTGTTACTCACTATTTGGGAAAGGCACTTCCGAGATACCTTAATCCGTCGCCAGCAGTCAACACTCCGGAAAATACTTCTACCGAACCGAAAATTCTTCCCACGCCTTAGCGATGCCGGCTTCCTCGGTGTTCCCTTCGTGGAAAATGGTGCGGTAACGGAACACTAGCATTTCGCCGTTCTTGATCAAATGATCACCGGCATTCTCGGGAGCCTCTTTCTCGAATTTCCCCTGACCGAACGGATTCGCCGTGAACAAGCCGTAGTGACGTGCGTGCCACCAGGTGGGGTAACGAAAATTTGAAGGGTGATCCAGAATCGCAATGCCAACCTCGTTGCCAGCACGATCCACCCCGAAGTAATCGACCCACTTGGCGCGCTTGCCCCACGCTTCCTTGTTCGTGACACCGTCGCTGTTCAAGATCTGTCCCTTGGCATGCTCACCCTCGAGTCGCAGGGTCGGGATCGTCCGAATGGACCAGGCACCTTCCTTGTCGTCGTTGATAGTCACGTCGCCTGCGTC
>PKCI01000047.1 GCA_002862135.1 Verrucomicrobiota bacterium
TCACCGCGCATCGCCCCGGGTTGAAGGGGGTGCAAGTTTCATTATTTTCGAAGGTGAGAAAAGATCAGCTTGAAAAGCAGGGAAACTTTTTTGTTCCAAGGGTGAGGATTTCTGAAGCTAAAAATAGCTCGGCGGTATTTTTTGAAGCGTGCAGGTTTTTTGATACAAGAGGTTTCATATTCTCGATAAAGCCATTTTAGCGACGCTGGTGAAAAACGGACATCTGTGGAAATTTTTTGAATAAACCACTCTCGTTTTACAATGTAGTCCCATCGTTGTCGTGGATCTTCGGTGGCTCCAGAAAATAGATTATTTCCGTGAACTCTGTATTTGACGCTAGCGTCTTGCGCATTGAAAAAACAAAAACCCGCTAGGGATGAAGCCCAGATGAGGCAGTTGTCTGCCCTGGTGAACCAATCAGGTTCAAATGTTTTGAGAAAAGGAACGAGTTTTCTTAAGGTGTCTGATTTGAATGCAAGCGATGAGGTCACGTTTCCTGTAAAATCTGCAGTCAGATACGTAAGCATGGCAGTCTTTCCCAAGTCGCCATGATAGGGAACAAATCTGGATGTTGAGGTCTTTTTGCCGATTTCCTGAACATCACAAAAGCGCATCCCTACATGAGGATGGTCACGAAAAGTATTGAGCACCAATTCTAAGTGATTCACTTCATATTCGTCATCGGCGTCCAACAGGCATATTAAATCTCCTTCCGAAGCTAAAATACCATTGAGGATAGCGGATAGTTGCCCTTGATTTTCTTGAGCGATAATCGTGAAGTTTTCTTTTTTGGTGCAAAAATCGCGCAGTATTTCCAAAGAATTGTCGCTGGAGCCGTCGTCGACAATAATGACTTCATGGGCTTTTAAAGTTTGGTTTTCGACACTTCGTAAAGCAGCAATTATATATTTACTATAATTATAGTTGTTTATTATTACGGAAATTCGCATCAGTAACTAAATATTAAAAGAAAAGACGTAATCGACAATACTGTCCTTAAGAGAAATAAACGATTTCCGCGTAATTTTTATCATTCAGGAATTTTGGAAATGAACCTATCGATTAACGGTTGGTGCACGGTCATGTCCTTGTAAAGAGAATGATCGTAAAGTGCTACAAGATCTCTGGATCACCTCGTGACCCTGCGCCCCAAGCTCCCGCCCAAATCCTCACGGACATTGGTGTGATGAGCGATAAAGAACCGCGGCGATGAATCGACGTGCAATACTCTCATTCCGGCAGGATCGCGATCCGCAACGCCAGCGGTCGCAACGACTTTGGATCTTCCGCGACTGTTTAGCGAATGCCTTCGTCGGGGGGGCAACTGACAAGAATTTGCTTCTCCAAAGTTCGTTTATCGGCGTGTCGGTCCTGCCGTGATTGAGGAGGTTCAGAATACCGGTTGATCTGAAGTCGGCCTTCGCTTAGGTCTGGAGCCTCCCATCAACTACCTTTTCATGTTCTATTCCAATCGCAAGGTTCTTGTCACGGGCGGTGCCTCCTTCATCGGCAGCCATTTGGTCGATCAACTTCTTGCACAGGGAGCTCGAGTGAGGGTGGTCGACGACCTCTCAAGTGGGGTTCTCAAGAATCTCGAGCAATGTATGGATGCCATCGAATTCATCCAGGGAGACCTTCGGGATTATTCGGTCGCCAACGACACCGTCGCCGGCCAAGACATCGTGTTTCACCTCGCTAACATCCACGGTGGTCGCGGCTTCATCGACACCCACCCCGGCGAGATCGTTCAGAATTTCGCAATCGACGGCAATGTCTTCCGCGCCGCCGAGGAGAACGGTGTCGATCGTGTCTGCTTCACCAGTTCCGCCTGTTCTTATCCGGTCAACTTGCAGACCATGGAAACCGCTGATGATATGATGCATCTCAGCGAGGAGATGGCCGATCCGTTCATCCCAGGTGCTGCCCTTGCCGATGGGGAGTACGGTTGGGCTAAGTTGATGGGGGAGATGGCCCTCAAGGGTTATCATAAGCAGTTCGGCACGAAGGGCGTGTCTTGTCGTCTATTCACCGTCTACGGGCCGCGCGAGAATGAAAGCCACGCAGTGATCGCCCTGATCGCCAAGGCCATTATCAAGCAGGACCCCTACGAAATCTGGGGCACCGGCAATCAGTCCCGCAATTTCACCTATGTCTCGGACATCGTAGAAGGCATCCTGCTTTCCGCCGAAAAGATCACCGACTGCCGCGCGGTGAATGTCGGTACGGATGCGGCTATCACCCTCAAGGACGCCGCCCGCACCATCCTCGACATCACGGGTCACCAGCCTGAGGAGATCTTCTACGACACCTCCAAGCCTGAAGGGGTTTCGGTGCGCACCGCCAGCATCGAGAACCAGAAAAAGTGGCTCGATTGGTCACCCAAGGTCAGCTTCGCCGAAGGGATCGGCAAGACGATTGATTGGTACACCAAAAGCGTCGATCGCGAGGCGCTCGTGGAGCACTTCGAGATGCTGCTGTTCGAACGCAGCGCCGGCTGAGAGATTCAGTTGACGTAATTCATGTCGATACACTCTAGCTTTGGGTTGAAATACATCGATGACTCGCTGAGGTGCGAGGTGCACTTCAGCAGGAAGTCGCAGCGGGACAGCAGCAGGCAGTCGATCAGAGCCTCCTCGCCCTTTTTGTAGGCATCGCCTTCCGCCTTCTGGAAGGTGTTGAGATCGTCGTTTGAGCGCTGGGCGTCGCAGGACAGCACTCGTTCCGGATATCGCTCCGTCATCGCCTCGAGGTATTGTTCCTGGTCTGTGGCGACGAAGATGCGGCAGTCATCATGCTTGGCGATGTATTGGTCGATCTCTTCGTAGTAGGCAGCGGGCCCGACCTTGCGGTTGGTTTCATCCGAGGCGATGGCCGCGCCCTTGTCAGTGCCGCGCATGTGGACGCCGAGCATCTGGCAGCCCTGCATGTACTCATTCTCGAAGGCGTCCACGATTGCGAGGACGTGAGGTTTGACCTGGATGTATTTCTCCACCAGATCACGGGCCTTGGTGCGCTGCTTCAGGAACCAGTCGGCGTCGTATTCCGTCATCGTCTTGTAGAAGCCGTAAGGGTAGCCGAAAATACTGTCAGGGCAGTGCATGTGGAGATAGTGCAGGTGGGCGTTGCCCAGCTCCATCACGTCATCTTCGGTGATCGTATGGTCCGGGTCCCCAATGTGTGCCCTCAGCTCCGCATGGCTCATTTCTCCGACTGGCTCGAAGTAATATTCCCAGACATTGTCACCGTGACGCTTGTCGAAGTAGGCGTTGGGTCCGTCGGCTGAGTCCTCGCCGAAAAAAACGACCGGCAGCAGGCGGTGCTTCTCGCAGTAACGCAGCTGGTTCAACGCGTAGATAAAGTAAGCGAAGAGTCCCGCGTAACTATGGTTGATGCGGATAATCATTACCTTGCGGTATTTGCCCAGAATGAGCCCTGAACCTTGCTTGTGCATGCCCCGGCGGGAGATCCGGTAGCGTAAGTTCTGGAAATTCTGTTTGCCTTGGAACCGGACGTTCCATCTCAAGAAATCCAAAAACCAGGAGCGGGTGATCTTCAGTTTGGAGGCCATCAGTTGAAATTCAGTCCATGAAGGCGAAGGTCGGGCAGTGGCTCCTGCCGCCCAGGGCGGCTTCGCGTCGTTTCTGCCTACGCCGTTCAAGTCGCTCCAAATTGGATTCGAGGCTGCGCAGAGGCTGATAGTAACGGCCCCATATGATTTCTTCGGGTGGTCTCCCGCTGATCAGGGCAGCGGTGACGGGAACCCCGCTGTTGGTGGATGCGACGAGGTGAATGCATTTCGAAAATGCAAACAGGTCGGTCATGAAATCTGTGCCGGACGTGTGGCGGAAGGAAGTGTTGGAAAAAGTTGCGAAGGGGTTTCTGAGGATTTCGATGCCGGCCTTTTCCAGAACGGCCGACCAGTGGTCCATGGAGTCCTTACTGTCACAGGCCAGATAGACGCGCCGAATACCAACCTGCCGGAGCTTGGCAAAGAGGGCACGACGTGTCCGGCGCAGGACCTTGTTGACGTTCCGTTTGTGGATCTCGTATTCGCTCGGTCTGCGATTGCTCTTGTCGGTGATGCGGATATGCAGACCAAGGCACGGGGCCGCCAGATTGAGTCTCTCCAAGGCATCACTAACCTCGCGGGTGGGTCGGAGTCTGGTGTAGCTCTCCCTCCAGAGTCGGTAGAATCCAGCAGGGTCCTTGAGGTCCGCGGAAAGGTTGGCAGGCGAGGGGAAAGAGGTGAAACAGTCGAGCTGGATACGATCCGCATCGGAAGCAAGCTCCTTGGGTGTGCAGGCCCTGAGCTCGAGGCCTTCGACCCGCACGAGATCGAGGATCGATTCTGGGCATCCCCGTTGTGGTTCGTGATGGATGAGCAACTCCCCAATCCCTTCTCGCTTGGCTGCAGCCACACCGTAAGTCACGGCGCGAAGCAGGTCACAAGCACCCGCAACGTCGGCAAACTGGTCAAGATCAACAATCATGGAGAATGGTCTACTCTAGAAACTATTCCTTAAGCTCCGGTTTGAACGCTATTTTCTTATTTTTCGGATCTCTGATCGAAAAAAGCAAAGGTCATTTCTCAGTGGCCTCAGTTGCTGAGGGTTAGGTTCTTTTAACGCTGCCGATCGCTGACTCGTTTTGGGTCTGGTCTCTTGTGTTTCTGGAAAGCAGAGATATCGAGTTTCAGTACTTCCACTGCTTTTTCAATCTGGCGGTCTATTCCCTGGGACAGTTCTCCTGGTTGGTTCCAGACGAGAAAGTCAGGTTTGGCACCGTTCATTTCCATGTCGGCTCCATCACCGAGACGGAACCAACCGCGAAAGGGAATCCGGAGGGTGCCGACGTCCATGATTTTTGAGGAGCCTGTCGAGATGACGCCGCCAGCGGTCGTGACTCCAACGAGGTTTCCACGGTCGAGATGTTTCACCGCATGACTAAAAATCTCGGCATTTGAAAAACTATTCTGATTGCAGAGAACCGTGATTGGTTTGCCCCAGGTTGCATAGACGCGACGATCTTGGGGATATCCTGCTGATCCGCCGCGCGGGACCGTAAACGCATGTTCGGGAGGAGTCAGGACCGTTAGTAGGTGATCTGCGGTGAACCCTCCTCCATTGTTCCGAACATCAATAATGAGACCGTCTTTCCCGGCTCCCTGAGCATAGATCTCTTCTTCGAATTTGATGAATTCATTCCACTGCATGCGCGGGACGTAGACGTAGCCAATCTTCCCGTCACTGAGCGTTTCGACCATCTGGCGATTTTGACGAATAAGGTCAGATTTCATCAAGCTGCGAATGGCTGTGTAAGTGACAGGGCGCAGTGAGACTTCGCGGTTTTTGTTGCCCTCTTTCCCCGGCGCAGCCTCAACCTCATCGGTCTTTTTGGGAGAAAGAGGCTGAACCGTGAGCCGGATTTGGCGTTCCAGAGGTCCATTGAGAAGAGTCGTTAGATCGGTTTTTCGATCTACCTTGGTTCCGTCGATTTCGAGAACAATCTCCCCCGGCTGGAGACGACTACCCACTTGGTCGGCAGGTCCTCCGGTAATGACTTTCTCGATCTCGAGGCCTGGGCCATCGAAGAAGGGATTCCAGGTCACTCCGAGGTGAGCAGTTGTCGGAGTCCATCCTCCTGCTGGTTCCCACGGACTCTCGCCAAAGGCATTCGAAGAGAGCGTGAATCCGAGATGCGATCCATTTAACTCGCCCAGCATCATATCGATGACCCGGTCGAAGACTCGATTGTCGGCAGCTTCCGCAGCGATGGGTGCATACTTCTCGCCAATCCCATCCCAGTCGAGATGATTCAAGTTGGGATCATACCAGATTCTCTCCATGGTTCGCCAGATCTGCCGAAAGGCGGTGTGGCGGTATTCGCTGCGCACTAGTTCCTGACGAGTGCGGAAAGGATATGATTTGAGTGAGCCTTTGCTGAGAGAGGAGGGGACTCCATCAACGAGCCAAAGGATGGTATCGTTTTTTGCAATCCAGTTGGCCAGAGCGCCACGCTTTGCATGCAGTTTTTCAGGGGTTGTGAGCTTGTCTGGGAAGGTGACGTAGTAAGTGGCATCGTCATTCTTGATCTTGGCTCCGAAAGCGAGGCGCTTTGAGTCGTGGGCCCAGAATAGATTTTGCTCGGTCGAGTCCGGGATCGAGATCCGCCGGATACGCTCGTGGAGGCCTTCGAAGTCAATTTTGACCTCGGGTAGTTGGGGCTTTGGCTTTGCTGAAGGCTTTGCCGAAGGCTCCTCGTCTTCACTGCTTGGAGAATCTGATGCTTGTTTTTCGGGTTCAGGTTTCTTCGGAGTGGCTGAATTCGGTTCAGGAGAGGGCGCTTGCGGTTTCGGCGGAGTCGGCTTTTTGCGTTCCTTTGACATCTTGGCCAGAGCATCCTTCAGATCCCGGTCCCGTTTGTCTTCTTCTTCGTCTGATTGGGAGAGATAAACGTAATAGATGTCCGTTTCCTTTTCGAAACGCCTTCCCGTGAAGGCAAGAATCTTTCCGTTTGGAGACCACTTGGGATTGCTATCGGAATCTGGATGGCGCGACAGGTTGTAGGGATCTCGTTTTCCGTCGGCGGGAGCTATCCAGATATCGCGATTAAAATCCGGATCACTTTTGGCGTAGGCGATCCATTCTCCGTCTGGAGACCACTCGTATTGTATGGCGCTCCAAGACTCGATCAGCAGATTTGCGTTCTTACCATCGGGGTCAGAACTCCAGAGGTCGCCTCTCCCAACCTGATAGCAGATCTTTTTTCCTCCGGGAACAAAACTCAGATCATGTTTTGCCTTTCCGTCTTTGGTGACCTGAGATTCTCTGAACTCGCGATTTTGCCACCAGTAGTTCTCGGTGTTGGCCTTTTGGGTGGACCAGATATCTGTCGTTTGTCCATCATCCCGGATGAAAAGAACGAACTTCCCGTCGGGGCTCATGACTGGTTCTCGTTCCTCAGCCGCTGTCGCAGTTAGGGGCACTGGCTCTTTCAGTTCCGTGTCCATGATCCAGATGTCGCCTCCCGCAGCAAATGCCATTTCCAAGCCATCGCGACTGAAGCTGACATTGGTTGCCTTTGTCAGGGTGCGCCGGAGGATTGGGTCACTCACAAAGTCTCCACTGGGAAATAGAGAGATTTTCCGAGGCCTCGCATTTTTGCCCTCCGCCTTAGGAGACAATCGGAAGAATTCAAATCCTGATCGGTAGGCGATCGTCGAGCCGTCTTGAGAGACAGTCGGGAGCATGGCAGGGTCTCTTGTTTGAGGCGCCAACTCCTTTTCTTTTCCCGTCTCAAGGTCGTAGCTCCAAAGAGAGAACAGGCCGCTTTCACCATGATCGCCAGTGTAGTAAAACCCAGAGCCGTCTGCGTTCCAAAGAGGAGAGCTTGCTCCCGTGTCGCGGGCAATTAGCTTGGTGAATTTTGTTTGGTTGCTTTCAAGGTTCTCGGCCATCCAGATCTGGGGAGAACGTGACCCCCGGTAGCCCCTTCGATAGAGGTCGCGGCCTTCCCGTGTGAAGAGTAGCTTCCTGCCGTCGGGCGAGAGCGAAGCCATTCCGAAACTGTGTTCTGCATCGAATAGTAAAACTTCTGCGGTTCGAGCCTCGAGGGAAATACGATAAAAGCGATAGGCACTGCGCGAATCGAAATCCCGCTCTCCACGGATTAGGATGGACTTGCCATCCGGATACCAACCGACCCCGCGCGACCCTTCGCTATGAAAGGTCACTTGTCGTGGCAGGCCGCCATTCAACGGAATAGTAAATACTTGATCCGTTCCGCTACGCTTGCTCGTGAACGCGAGTGTTTTTCCGTCGGGAGAAAAGAGAGGGTAACCATCGACTGCGGGATGCGTTGTAATTTGCCGAGCCTTTCCACCTCGAGAAGAGGCAATCCAGATATCTCCCGCCCAGGCAAAAGACAGCAATGAGCCATCTGGAGAGAGGGCCGGCATCGTCGCCAGCCGAATCGGGGCGGCTACCTCTGCTTCCTGTGCCTTGGAGGAGAGTTTGAATCCGAAAAAAAGGAAAAGGCAGAGTAAAAAATGATGAGGCTTGGGATGATCACTCATGATCTCAAATGTGATGTCTCGCAGACGTCGGGGAATAATTGTGGACGACTGTTCAATCGCTGTCGAATCCTCATTAGAGATTCTTGGAAAGCGAAGCGGCCGTCACGGAGGAAGAGTCCTTTAGAGCCTTTGTGGGCTGTGCGCCCGAACCCAAAACCGCGGGCGGTCATCGTTGCCCGGTTGCTTCCATTCGAGGAAGCTCACTTGTCCTGCTTCCTTTCTTGCTGAGGTTTGGTTAATGATGGTCGGTGGATCGCCAGTGCTGCCTGCCTTAGGGCGTACATTTTTCGAACTATTTCCACGTTTTGTTAGTGAAACCGCCGAGTCGCCATTGTCGAAGACGATCCTAATCCAGTTTTCCCAGACAATTCTACCTGCCCAGAGCTTGAATTCACAAATTCCCCCATCTTGGGGGATGACTATTTTTCCCTGTTCTGTTTTGCTCTCGACTCAGTCAGGCGGATCTGCAATAGAAGCCGCCCCGTTTTGGTTTGGGGCCAGTCGTGTCTGTGAGCCATACCGCACAAAAACATTTCCCCTCGGTGGCATTATCAGGGGGAGCAAAGGAGGGCCATCCTCCGGCCGGATCGTAAGCCCGGTGGAGGGTGGCTATTCTGTGCCAACAGTAGCTCGCTATTTCACTGCAAGAAATCCAGCTGGAGAAGCTGGCATTTTTCGACTTTTTGAGGCTCGTTCCCGATTGAGTGGGGCAGAAAGAAATCAGGGAACAAAGAGGGCCGGGAACGCCCGGGCGTGGCAAAGCCTAGTTCTGCACCCCGGGAAAACTGTCCACGCATTTGATGGTAAAATCGGGGAAGCTTTCAACAATCTGAATCTTGAAGTCTGGAAAACTGTCCACGATCTGCCACTCGCCGGGATCGTCAGGAAAAGAAGTCACTAACTTCACGTGGAGGTCAGCGAAGGAGTCCACGATCTTGACTTTGTAGTCAGGAAACGAGTTCACCCACTGGATGCGTCCACGGATTTTGGCTACTTTGGCTTTTTCCATCGCAGTGACGGGAAGCATGGTTCCGGTTGGAATTAAGAGAGAAGAAAATAGTAGGCGTCTGGTCATCTCTGGAGATGACGAGTTGGGGCGAGCGTTTAGGCGGAAAATCAAGCCCCTTTTGAGGCCGGTTGGTTAAATGAGGTGGTGACGGATTATCACTTTCCTTGAATCAAGTGTAAGGCCAGTACTGCAAAAGTGGAAGAGAACTGGCTATCCCTTGTTTTTCGTCAAGGCCACTAGGATGGCCAACCCAATAAAGAACTGCATATACTCGATATGCTCCGGGCTCATAAACTCCATCTGATTTACTCTATGGTTACTGTAGAACTATTGATGTATTCGGAGATTGGGGTGTTCATCCGCACCCATCGCTCCGATACAAAGGTGTGAGATGGCGTCAAGCCGACGAAACAACAAGCATCTGGTTCATTGGTTTGACGCGGCCAATGTAATCTTCCAGAGCGACTCGTGAATTATAATCGATGGTCCCGTTTGTAGCGTGGATGGCAAACTCCAGCGGAAGAAGGGAAGAACCGATACGAGGCGTCGTGAGTGCGCGAGGGCATGGTATTGCCCAAACGACCTCGCTACTGATCGTTATTAGAGTAGTTGGCTCCCGCGAACTCCGCTTCCAATCTGATTTGCGGGCAGGCTGGTTTCCTTCGCCCTACAGCCAATGCGCATTATGGTGATTCAGCTCAGGGAATGGGGTTTTAGAGTGACTAAACGGGCCCGGCCCGCCGGCTTCTTCCAAGTTGGCTCCACCGCCGTCGAAACTCTTTTCCCGTATGTAGACTCGGGTCAGCACCCGCTGCGAGGGCTTCCGCCCGATCCGCCCGGAGTTCAAACTCGAGCTGCACCTCCTCGGAAGTTGTCCAATGTCTTCCGCCGACGGTGGTTGCACCCTCAGTTCTTGGTGGGATCACGAGAAAGGGGCTGTTAGGAAAATACCACGCCCCGAACTCTATCTTGATCGCCTCCTTGGAGTGTTCGCCGAGCAATCGCATTGCCCTCCCCAATGAAGTAGGGTCAAGGGTGACTCTTACCGCAGCAATATCGGCACAAAGGTCACGCGCCTGTTCAATCCAGCGTGGGAGCATGAGGTAGAAAACGAAGCCGAAGTAGGTGACGAAAATCAGGGGGATATTCAGGAAGAAAAAGCCAGGCAGCATCAAAAGAAAAAGCCATCGGAGTGACCACCACATAATCTCAGCCCGGGTGGCTAAACGGCACCAGCGATCCCGCATCCCTGCGAATTGGGCAGCGACGAGCGCCTGGATTTCATGGCGGGAGAGTCTTTCTAGAGCGCCGGTTGTTGCGACCACGATCTCTCCTTTTGTGCAAGGCAACGAGGCAATGTTAGGAATTGAACTGTCGTGAACCTGGACGCTCTCGAGCGGCTCGTTCAGCGCAATCGCTATCTCTGAAGCCACATTGTGAAATTGATTGGTAGTGGGCAGGGGCCTCAGATGCCTGGCAAGAGCATCGGCCAAACGACCAAGCGGCCAGGTGAGTAGCAGTATGATTGGAACACCCAGCGCGATCGCGACGATATAATACCACGGGATAATGGGAGAACATTGCCGGTCAAAAAACCAGGGGGTAATGACGAAAGCGAAGCCTACTACACTCTGGACTGCGGAAGCGACTGCGCCGCGCCGAGAAAGGGATTCCAGTTTTGTCAGCATTACTTGTTACCGCAGTAGTTTCGTCTTTCTAAGCGGCTGACAGTTTATTAATCGACACCAAACTGTTTCATTAACCACTCTTCGGTGGCGTGGCGATGTTCCTGGCCGAGGCCGTGGCCTTTTTCGGGGTAGAGTCGATATTCCTTTTGCCCGTTAAGTCGTTGGTATACCGAGAAATTGGTGGTTGGCGGGCAGATCGTGTCTTGTAATCCAACGCCCATGAAAACGGGGCATGAGATACGGTCCGCAAAGTTGAGGGTATCGAAGTAACTCATGGTGTTGAGGGTGGTTGACCAGCTGCGATTGGGCTCTGCCTCAATCCATTGCTGCATTTCCGGCCAGTGGGACAATTGAAAGTAGTTCTTCCAATCGCAAAGAAACGGTATGTCAGGGGCGCAGAAGTCCACCCGTGGATCCAGCGCAGCGGTTGCTAATGCCAATCCGCCGCCCTGGCTGGTGCCGATCACCGCGATCCGGTCGGGATCGATCTTCTTCAACGAGGCCACATAGTCCAGCGCCCGAACGCAGTCGAGGAAAGCTCCTCGGTAGAAGTAGCCTTCCTTGCGATCAAGCCCTCGCAGCCAGTAATCGACCGGCTTTCCCTTAATTTCATCCTGGCTGTTTCC
>PKCI01000046.1 GCA_002862135.1 Verrucomicrobiota bacterium
GCTACCACAAATCCTGCCCCTGCTGAGAGGGCCACGTCTCTCACTGGAAGCAAAAAATCGGTAGCGGCACCACGTTTCTCCGGTTCAGCACTGAAGCTGTAAGGTGTTTTTGCGATACAAACAGGATAATCTCCAGCCTCCGTCTCTTGCCAGGCCTTCAGCTTTCGCTCCGCTTTCCGACTCAATTCGATATCATCTGCCCGATAGATTTCCTGCGCGACGGTTCTTAGTTTTTCGACCAGTGGTAGTTTGTCCAGGTAAAGGGTTTGAAACGCAGAGGAGGAATTCTGATCGACCAACTCAACCACCTGACGGGCCAAGTCTTCGGCACCTTTCCCACCGTCCGCCCAATGAGTCGCCAAGACGCATGGGACTTCGATATCCCGGCACAAATCGAGTAACCTCTGTGTCTCAGCTTCGGTGTCCGAAGCAAAAGCATTCACCGCTACCACAGACGGAATACCGAATTTGCCGATATTTTCCCAATGCCGCTCCAGATTGGCAAAGCCACGCTCCACCGCATTGACGTTTTCATCATTCAGTTGCTTTCTCGCGATACCTCCGTGGTACTTCAACGCTCTAATCGTAGCGACAATCACGGCGGCGCGAGGTTTCAATCCAGCCTTACGGCACTTGATATCAAAGAATTTCTCAGCCCCCAGATCCGCTCCAAATCCAGCCTCTGTGACAACATAGTCGGCTAGACGTTGCGCCGTTCTCGTCGCAACAACGGAGTTGCAGCCATGAGCAATATTGGCAAATGGGCCCCCATGAACGAGGGCGGGGGTATGCTCAAGCGTCTGGACCAAATTCGGATTGAGCGCGTCTTTCAACAATACCGTCATCGCCCCTTCAGCCTTGAGATCCGAAGCATGAACATCTTCTCCCGAATAGGTTCTCCCGATCACAATTCGACCCAACCGTCGCTCGAGATCTTTGAGATCGGTCGATAGGCAAAGAATCGCCATGACTTCTGAGGCGACCGTGATATCAAAGCCGGTCTCACGAGGGTAGTCGCGGACGTTGCCCATTCCCGTAATAACATTTCGCAGGGAGCGGTCATTAAGATCCATGCAACGTCGCCAGCTGATTTTTCGCGGATCAATCTGCAACTGATTCCCCCAATGGAGGTGATTATCGATCATCGCCGATAGAAGATTGTTCGCCGAGGTGATCGCATGAAAGTCACCGGTAAAATGAAGATTAATTTCCTCCATTGGCACGATTTGGGAGTGACCTCCGCCCGTCGCACCCCCTTTCATGCCAAACGAAGGGCCCAGGCTCGGTTCTCTCAAGCAAACCATGGTTTGCTTACCAATTCGGCTGAGCCCGTCACCCAAGCCAATCGTGGTGGTAGTCTTACCCTCGCCCGCAGGAGTTGGGGAAATCGCTGTGACCAAAATGAGGCTGCCCTCCGCTTGATCGTCTAATTCATCCAGCGATTCGAGGTCCAACTTCGCCTTGTGGTGTCCGTAGCAGATCAGGTGATCACGGTTTAGACCAAATCGCTCAAAAGCAAGATTCGCGATATTCTCGTAATCAGCAGCGCGGGCAATTTCAATGTCGGTCATGAGTCGAAGCGGAAGAAAAGGAGGATATTTCTCCTTACTGTCTCCTTGCCGACTCGTCCACCACGCGGTGAACTTTTTCAGTTCACTCTGCCTGTCCGCATCATAACATATCCCTGATTGGATCGCATTACGCTATCCAATCAGCTCTGGAATGACTTTACCTCCAAACTGCGACAACTGCTTGTAACGGCCGCCATGAAAATAGGTCAGCTTGTTGTCATCCAGACCAAGCAAGTGAAGAATCGTGCAGTGCACATCTCGGATCGGGTGAACAACTTCAACTGCTTCCGCTCCGAGTTCGTCAGTAGCGCCGACGATTGTTCCCTTTTTGACCCCGCCACCGGCAAAGAGCATCGTCATTGCATCGACGTTGTGACCTCGGCCGAGAGAGTAAACCCCTCCACGCTTATTGTTGTCCGGCGTACGACCAAATTCACCCGTCCAAATCACGAGCGTGTCTTCCAGCATGCCACGGTGCTTCAGATCTTTGATTAATCCCGCCATGCCCTTATCAACACTGCGAATCCGGGAGGAATGCCCCTTCTCAAGGTAATCATGACTATCCCAACCGCCGGAGAAGATCTGGACGAAGCGAACGCCCTTCTCGACGAGACGGCGCGCCATAAGGCACTGCTTACCGAAGTTTTCCGTATCCTTATGATCGAGACCATAGAGCTCCTTAATGTGCTCTGGCTCGCCTTCAATATCGATCACACCCGGCACTTCCATCTGCATGCGATAGGCCAGTTCGTAGTTTTCAATCCGCGAAGCGAGAGCGTCATGCTGGGGGTGAAGACTGGCATGCTTCTGGTTGAGAAACTTGAGTTCATCAAGAGCTTTGCGCTGATGCTCTCGCGACTTAAAATCCTGCGAATTCAAATCCAGAATGGGGGAGCCTTCCGGTCGCAAGCGTGTGCCCTGATAGTGGGCTGGAAGAAACCCATTACTCCAATTCCGTGAGCCACCTTGGGGCATCGCCAGCTCTGTCATGACAACATAGCCAGGCAGGTTCTGGTTCATCGAACCCAGGCCGAAATTCACCCACGAACCCACTGCTGGATCAGCACCAAGCCGACTTCCGGTATTCATGTGAAAGAGCGCTTCAGGATGATTGAGAGATTCAGCCTGACAGCCTCGATAGTTACAGAGTTCATCAGCCACCTCGGGATCCGCCATGTGGACCCACTGGTCGCTCATCTCGATACCGGAATCTCCCACCTTGCGAGAACCAAAAGGACTGCCTACAAAAAACTTGAAGCCTGTGGCAAGACCAGCAGTGAGCTTAGACTCCTGCTTGTGCAATTCTTTCAGCTTAGGTTTTGGGTCAAAGGTATCCATATGACCCGGACCGCCCTCCATAAAAAGCATGATCACGTTCTTCGCTTTTGGCACATGCATCGGCTTTTTCGGCATGAGTGGGCCCGCCTGCGAGGGGCCGCCAACGACGCTGGTTCCCAGACCATCAGCAGCCAACATGTCGGTCATCGCGACACCACCTAGGGTGGCGCCAAGGCCGTATAGAAATTCACGGCGTGAGGTGGCCGTTGAAATGGGTCGTGAACAAAGATTCTGAGTCATGACTGATTGGTGTTTCAGGGTTAGCTGATTAATAAACGTAGGAAAATTCGTTGGCATTAAAGAGCAGCAGACAAACATCTGCGAGCGCTCTCGTTTCGGCATCCACCTGGTAAGCCTTGAGGTCAGGCTGGTAGTTTTCAAATTGGGGCAGAATCTCTTCGTATTCAAAGATCTCGCCGGAAAACTCCTCCACAAGCGAGCGGGTAATCCGAGTCGGGTAATCCCGTATTTCAGGTGTGACACCCTGATGATATTCGACCATCTCGGCGAAATATTCGGAGAAACGTTTTTTCTCGACCGTATCGGCAGGTCGGCCGAGCGCCCTGAGGAAAGCACGATTGATCTGCTCCTCGGGATCATTGGCCTGCTCCTTCAGGCTCTTGGCAAAGGCGATGGAACGATCCGTTATAATATCGCTGTTCAGCAAGGTAAACGCCTGCGGAGAAACTGCCGCCTCATCGCGTATTTCACAGGCATCATTCGGGTTCGGCTGATTGAACAGCTCCAGAAACGGATCTGCCATACCGCGAACGCGATAGGCATAAATAGTTCGACGGTTGCGCTGCTGGGGGGTCGGATCGGGCTGGTAAGCTGGCGCAAGGGAGAATTGGATCATGCGAGGCTGCAAAGCAACTTCCATGTTGATCTCGGGATTGATTGGAAACCCTCCGCGTGCCTCTTCCAGTTCACCGGTGATGGCGAGAAAAGAATCCCGCATCTCTTCGGCGGTCAGGCGGCGAGTCGGAAAGTAAGCAAGTAGCTGATTCTCAGGATCGCTGTTCGCGATATATTCACGCTCAGGATGATGGCTGGCCTGCATGTAGGTGTCCGACATCATGATGAGACGGTGGAGGCGCTTGAGCGTCCAGCCGTTTTCGACAAAGTCAGCCGCGAGCCAGTCGAGCAATTCGGGGTTAGTCGGTTTTTTACCGCTCGCACCGAAATTGGTCGGGTTGCCTGCGATCGCTTGACCGAAGTGCTGCTGCCAGACGCGATTCACAAAGGCACGCGCCGTGAGTGGGTTGCGTTCGTCCGCCACCCACTTTGCAAATGCGAGGCGTCGACCGTTGATGTCTTCAGTCACCGCCCAAGGGTCTTTATCACTCGCCCCTTCGATTGGCACACCAAGGGCACTGAGCACACCGGGAGTGACTGGGTCTCCGGGGGCTTCGAGAGCTCCCCCCGCGTAGATGAAGTTTTCAGGTCGCCACTTGACGTCCTGCTTCTCATCTATGGTTAAACTACGACCGTTGTTGTTTTTCTTCGTGCCGCTGTAAACGCTGTTGGCCATTGGCTGGGAACGCTGGAGGCGGCGATTCCAGATCCACTCGTCCTGCTCTCGAACCTTGAGCTGACCTTGCTCGGTGATGTTAAGCCCAACATGACGCGGTGGCTTCACCTCGTCGTCCATGCCTCTGCGGTCGACTTGGTTGTAGTAAGGCAGATTGTTCTCCTTATACCAGTCCCGTGCAGCGTTTTCGCGCTTAGCGACAAGCTTGTTCTTTTCTCCCACTGCATACTCAAGCATTTGCCGGGTGAATCCTTCAACCACCTCGAGGCGGTCGGTATTTTCCCCTTCAAGAAACGGTACCTTGCGCTCCGCCATTTGGGTGGAGGCGAACACGGAATACATGCGGTAATAATCCTTGGTGGGGATGGGGTCGAACTTATGATCGTGGCACTTCACACAACGCATCGTGGTCGCGAGGAAGGTCTGACCGACCGAGTTGACAACATCGTCAAGATAGATCTGGCGAGCCTCCGGCTGCTTCACCATCGCATTGTCCCAGGGCCCCATGCGGAGGAATCCGGTCGCAACGATGAGCTCAGCTTCTTCGGGGCTGTAGTCTCCCTTGAGGCGGGTCGCGTGAACCTCGTCCTTACCCTTGCGCTCGGCCACGGAAAGGTCAGCCAACTCATCACCAGCGAGCTGCTCGATAATGAAATCGTTGTAGGGCTTATCTTCATTAAAGGCACGAATCACATAGTCGCGGTAGCGCCAAGCATTGGAGCGCTCGTAGTCGTTGGACATGCCCCCGGTATCGGCGTAGCGGGCCACGTCAAGCCAGTGCTGTGCCCAGCGCTCACCGTAGTTAGGGCTGTCGAGCAGGCGGTCAACGAGTTCGGACCAGGCTTGCTTCGAATTGGCGTTCCAGGCCTTCGTGAACTGAGCCGTCTCTCCTGGTGTCGGCGGCAGGCCGGTGAGGCTGTATGTCGCTCGGCGCAACAGCACCATTCCATCCGCCTGCGGCGCCGGCTTGACCTCTGCTTTCTTGAGCTTGGCGTGAATGAATGAATCAACAGGGTTAGCTCCGTCACTTAAACCTGTTTGGTTCGCACCGGGAACATCGGGTTTTACAACAGGTTGGAACGCCCAGATGTCTTCGGGCTTGTAGCGACGAAAGGTCCAATCATCGCCAAGACCACCGCTGGTCTTTATAATCATGCCGTCCTCGGTGACTGCTTTGCGAGCATTTTCCTCACGGATCGCGAGCATGGTCTCGTCGGAAGGCCATACCGCACCGGCATTGATCCACTCTTCCACAAGGGCCACTTCCTCTTCAGTGAGACGGTCGTTCTTCTTCGGAGGCATTTCGAAATCGGGATCCTCCCAGCGAATCGCCTCCATGAAGAAACTCTGGGAAGCGTCACCCACCACCAAGACCTGGTCACCAAAGGTATCGCCTCCGGCAAGCAGGCCTTTGCGAGTCATCAAATTGTAATCGCCGTCGATATCCTCAGGATCATTGCCATGACAACCATTACACTTTTCGGCGAGCAAAGGCTGAACCTTAAGCGTGAAGAGGCGGTCTTCCTTGCTGAACCTTGGAGCTGCTTTTTTCTCTTTAGCTTCAGCTGCAGCGGCCACGATCGTCAGGGCTACTCCGATCGCCAGGAATTGTTTTCCAAACAGACTTATAGTGGACATGTTAGGGTTTTCCCGTTTCGTAAAGTTCTTTGATCTCGGAAGCAGTCAGTGCCTCGGAGAAGATGGCAAATTCGTCAATGGAGCCGTTTAAGTTGCGAACCGCAAACTCGGGTTCGTCGCGGGAGGGATCACTCCAGTTACCAATAGATGCGGCACCGATGTTCACTATGGGTGCACGAAGGCTCTCATTTTCGATGTGATCGATGGAGACCGGCTCGCCATTCACGTAGTGAGTGATGGTCCAGTCCTCGGTATTGTATACCGCAGCCAACTGCATCCACTGACCGGCTTTCTTAGGCGTCCAGATTACTGGAGAATATGCGATATGCTTGTCAAGCTTCCCGGCTTTCTTGTCTGCGTCCTGGGCTTTCACTGAGAAGAAGAGGCGACCATCGTCCATGATCTGCCAGTGAGGATCGTACAGTTCATGACCGTCGGTCAGGAACAGAGAATTATACCAACGGTCGAGACTGTGGATCTGTACCCAACAGTAGAAGGTCACTGCCTCGTGGTCCCCGGGCACGTTGACGCGGACACGGCTACCGGTCGAACCGAAGTCGAGAGCGTTTAGGTCTCCCCCACCCCAGCGACTCGGGGCGCGCTGAGCTGCCACGATCGCTCCGTCACGACCGTCCGTCGTTTCATCGCGCAGGACACGCTGCCAGTGACCGCTACGGGTCATCGGAAAGTAGGCGAGCAAACGGCCATCGCGGGCTAGTTCCTCGCTGTGAGCCAACCAGCGATCTTCTTTCGTGAAGCGCTGGCTGGAAAGCTCCTGAACGCGGTCACCCACGAGAGTGTGCGACTCCGGTTCAAAGGCCACCCGGGTTGAGCCCTCTCCGATGGTGTGACGAACCGACTCGCCACCCGTCAGCGTGTCCATCGGCTCCATCGGGGAATACCATTCAACTTTACCGTTGATCACCGAAATATCGGTATACTCACGGGTGACATCGAGTGCGAACTCGGTGCCGAGGTCGACCACTTCACCACCGGCGGTGTGAATGCGAAAACCCTGCGCTGGCTCCGGGACACGCGCCTGCACCTTGCCGAGGTCGACGGCCATCTCCATGGATGAGAGCACTTCAAACTCGGCCTCGCCTTCAATCACGACAGTGACACCACTGAAAAGGTCGAGCTGGACCGTGCCCCTGGCAAGGTTGAGCTGTCCGGCGGGAATAAGGTCACCACGGTCGAGTTTAATGCCATCATCCCAGACAGCATTAGCCACTTCGCCGACGACAGCAAAACCACTGGCGACCGATTCGCTCTTGTCGGCAATCTCGTTGCCGGAAGGGTCAGACAACCAGCCGACCGCACCAACGAGCAAACCAATCCCGATTGCAGCCGCCGCAGCCCACCAGTTGTTGCGGCCGTCCGGCGAGGAAGTTCGAAATTCGATCACCCTTTGCTCCTTCTCCTCGAAATCCTTTCGACTTTCAGCAGAGATCTCAAACAAGGTCGCCAATTCGAGGCGCTCGTAGTAAGCCTCGCGCGCCTCCGGATTGAGGTGCATCTCGGCTTCGATGCGGACGAAATCGACATCAGCGATGACGCCGTCGAGAAGTTCGTCGATGAGCTGATTGCGTTCTTCCGGTTTCATGATTCGAGAGCCTTTCTGGTGGCGAGTTTGGATTCGACGCAATGGAGGAGGCGATTGCGAATCCGGTGAAGAGTGACTTTGAGGCTACCAACGCTGCGATTGATTTCAGATGCATACTCTGCCAGTGGCGTGCCTTTGAAATAGCGGTGCTGAATCAGGTCGCGGTCAGCTGGCTTCAACTTCTGGAGGCAGCCCTTGAGCGCCTCCTGCTTACGATCGATGTCCCCGGCACGCTCCGGAAGCTCAGCCGCTATAAGATCTTCCATTTCTTCGCTAAACACAAGGCGGTCGCGTGAGTCCTTTTTGCGGTAATTCAGCACCTCATAACGGGCGATGCTGAAAATCCAGGCCTTGAAATTCGTGCCCAGCTCGAAGTCATCGCGCTTTTTCCAAATGGTGGCGTTGGCTTGCTGCGCCACATCAGCGGCAGCCGAATCGCCGGGCAGAAGCGAAGCCACGTAGTAGCGCAAGGACGACTGATGCTCAGTCAGCAGGGCTACAAATTCGCTGTCATTGGCTTCGGAATGTTTCATTGGAGGGCTGGTATCGAGTCTTTTTCCAGATGCAAATGCCACTCGGCTACCCGAAGTTAACAAATTCGGAGAATAATTTTCCGGTTTTGCTCGAGCACCGCCTCAATCAGGGTTCAAGAAAATCAGATCCGAAGAAATCGCCTTATCAATGCGGCCACGTTCATCACTTCAAAGCTGGAATTCCTAAAATCTCACGAGCCCGATTTTGATTCGCCAGCGCCTCCCCCAAGGTTGGCGCAGTAAACGTGACATGGCCCATCTTGCGACCATTTCTAGCTTCGTGCTTCCCGTAGAGATGGAGCGCGGCTCCCGGCATTTCGAGCACAGAAGACCAGTCGGGTGATTCACCGCCAGGCCCCCAAACGTCGCCGAGAATATTCAGCATCACGGTCGGGCTGTGAGCACGAGTAGTGCCCACCGGCAGTCCGGTGATGGCACGCAACTGCTGCTCGAACTGTGAGACATCATACGCATCAATGGTATGGTGACCGGAATTGTGCGGGCGTGGTGCCATCTCGTTCACCAGCAGTCGCCCGTTTCCGGAGACAAAAAACTCCACCGCAAGAATACCGATATATTCGAGTGCTTCGGCAATGCCGAGTGATACCTTCCGAGCTTCTTCCATCACCGACTCCTCGATACGCGCCGGCACGATGGTGACATCGAGGATGTGGTCGCGATGAATGTTCTCGCCGGGGTCGTAACACACGGCGCCCCCCCGCTGGTCTCGCACTACGAGTACGGAGAGCTCTGTGGCGAGATCAATTTTCTCTTCGAGCACCGCACGCGGAGCGTCGAAGTTTGCCCAGGTTTCGCCGGCATCTGAATCACGATTCACCGGCAGTTGACCTTTGCCGTCGTAGCCGAACTCGGCAGTTTTGAGGATTCCGCCATTATCCGGCAACTGCACGAGCGCTTCGGCCAGCGTTTCTACGGAGTCGACGACGCAAAATGCAGCGCAGGGAAATCCATTGTCAGAGAGAAAAAGTTTCTCGCGTTCGCGATGCTGACAGGTGGTGATAGCAAGAACGCCGGGCATCAGCGGCATGACCCCGGCGACCTTCTCAAGCAGATCACAAGGAATGTTTTCAAACTCCACCGTCGCGACATCGGCCTCCTCGATAAAGCGGGTCAGGCCGGCTTCGGAGTCGAATGAATCTTGGATCACCAAATCAGCCATTCCAGCGGGACCGGAGTCGGGACCACCGATCCATGAGACCACGCGGTAGCCCATGCGGCGGGCCACGATGGTAAGCATGCGACCGAGCTGGCCTCCGCCCAGCACCCCAATAGTAGACCCCGGAAGAAGCGGCTGGCTCATCAGGCGTTGTCGATGGGCGGCAATTCAGAGGCTTCCACCTTGGCGCGAAGCGACTCGCGATAGTCGGCCAATTTCTGAGCTACAGCCGGGTTTTCGTTTCCGATCAGGGAAACTGCGAAGAGTCCGGCATTAGTCGCTCCGGCGTCACCGATAGCAAAGGTCGCCGTGGGAATCCCCGACGGCATCTGGACGATGGAGAGCAAAGAGTCTACCCCGTTGAGGACATGGGATTTCACCGGCACCGCAAGCACAGGCACAGTCGTCATCGCAGAAGCCATCCCGGGAAGGTGGGCGGCCCCCCCTGCTCCTGCGATGATTGCTTTCAGTCCACGTTCTCTGGCGCCCCTGGAGTAATCGTAGAGCAACTCCGGGGTGCGGTGGGCGCTGACCACCTTTGCTTCAAAAGGAATGCCAAAATCCTGCAATACCTCGGCCGCCTTCGACATCGTCGGCCAATCGGAGGTGCTGCCCATAATAATCCCCACCCGGGGGGCTTCGCTGCTCGGGAGATCCGCCATTTTTCTTTATACGGTTGCGTCACTGCAGCAGGGAGATCCAGTCACTCCTGCTACCGGTTTTTCCTTAAACTGCGACGCGCCGGCTGTCGAGAGGGATTTACTGGAAGCAGTTCGACTTCGGTGATGGCGGAAGCTCCTAAATCTTTACTGCGGGCACCTTTCAAAGCCCCACCAAAAACATAAAATCAGTCTCAAGATAAGATGGATTTCCCCTTGTTGGGAGGCCCCTTCGTTAGTTAATATAAAAATAATGAATAAGCGTTCAGGCCATTCGTATAACCACAACTGAAACTCATTATGAAAAAAGCATTCACATTTTCTCTTCTCGGGGCAGTTGCCCTTCTCGGCGTTTCCTGCACACCTGGAGAGCGCGGTGCTGTGACTGGTGGCGCCATCGGTGCCGGTATTGGTGCCCTCGCTGGTGATAGCACAGGTGCTCTCATCGGGGGTGCCCTAGGTGCGGTGGCCGGATCTGAAATCTCGAAGAACCGCGCTTATCGCAACCGCGGCTACCAGCAGAACTACTAAACCTTCACCCCACAAACCCAAAAATGAAGAAATCACTCACCCTTTCCATGCTTGGTCTCGCAGCGCTGATAGGAACTGCCTGCACTCCTGGTGAGCGCGGCGCCATGACTGGTGGTGCCATTGGCGCCGGTATTGGTGCCATCGCCGGTGATAGCACAGGCGCTCTCATCGGTGGTGCCGTAGGTGCGGTGGCGGGATCCGAAATCTCCAAGAACCGCGCTTATCGCAACCGCGGTTACCAGGACGCCTACTAGGCAACCGATTGCAAAACTGCTTCTAAGTGACCTCGCCGTTAATTGTGGTCCACGTCAGGTCGCTTAGGTCTGCCAGCGGACAGAGGTAGGACTGCAAAGAGGAGGAGGGCAAGGAATCCTGTAAGGTGCTTCATGTCACCTGTAATTACCACACCGAATCAGCCCGCGAAAGCGCGGGATCCTGCACCCTGCACCTGATCCCTGTTACATGAAGGGTGTATGGTGAAGTGTGTCACTCTAGCACTGATTGCTGGTCTGTGTGTCCTATTTGCAGGGTGCGGCTTACGGCGTAAGCTGTAGGTAATTGATTTTGCCTTTCCAGTCCGTGCTCGGGTAGATTTCCATGCATGCAAGATTCATCAAATTCTCGACGTTCATTCTTCGCAGCGGGGGTCGCAACAGCAGTCGGAGGCTGTTTGCAGGCGAGGGACTGGAACTGGAATACTCCAGTACGATACCCAGACCCTTCGATTATCTCGCTAGACGAGCGTTTCGATAAATACAAGATCGGGAATACCCCAGTCCAACGGCTC
>PKCI01000238.1 GCA_002862135.1 Verrucomicrobiota bacterium
TGCCTCCCAAAATTTTGCGTATTAAAGATTCAGACGCCCTGTAAAAAATAATTATGATCGATTTCAATAAATCCCCAATCCTCGGTATAATAACTTATGGAATTCTACTGCTTTCATGCCTGTTGGAAATCTCAGTAGAATTGGGACTTCACGAATTTGAGGCTTTTGCATCTCATCACGGACTCGCAATATTTGCAGTCGGTAGCCTTTAAGCAAATTGGGACGATTTAACGAAATCTATTAAAAAATTAAAATTTAATAAGCAAAAGTAGCTGGTTAAGCAGTAACTTTACTAGCTCTTTGACTTGTGAATCTTTAGAGGGGCAATGACGCCGAATCATGTGGGTAAATGCCCAATAATCCTTCCGCGAATTCTACCTTTTTGGACAGCAGGAACGATTCCGACAGTGTTCTCCTAGTTAGCGATATCCGCGATCGCCTGTTCGCTTTCAACGGCGACGCTGACAAGGTCAGTTTGATCGACTGAATCAAGGGAGCACTGATTCGCCCGGCTCATTGAGCCTCAGCGTCGATGGTCGCGAACTGAGACTCTTCTCTGTCAGATCTTCGTCGTGGAAAGCGACTACGATCTTTTCAAACTGTTCGATTTCCCACGCCTTGTGACTTTCGAGCCAACGTCTCACAAACTTGGCGACCGCGATCCTTCCTTCAGCGTGAATCTTATTGATTGAGTCGGGGTCCGCGGCCCTAGCAGCTAACTTTTCCGTGAGCCCTTTCTCTAACTCGTCCAGGTTATCCTGCCCATCCCAACGCGCCCATCCCGCCTTAGACTTCTTCTGCATCTTTCCAGTATCGAAAGCAACCGGCAACGACGGCAGCACGGGAGGTGCAAGAACGAGCAACCTGTTTCCGTCAGCAGTTACGACCCAATCACCATTCAAATCAATGTGGTAACGATAGGTCGCTGGAACCTGTATCTCTGAAACTGTCGTTCCCAGAGGAAGTGTTTTACCAAAAATTTCGAGGTTGGTCTGACGGGTGAACTTCTCGGTCGCCGTCGCCGTGGCAATCTCAAGGATGTTCCCCTCAGTAGCTGTGGCCTCAAGCTCTCGCCATTGATCAAAAGTTTCAATCACTTCATCCGGATTAAACTCTTTCACAATTTCGACAACCGCATCCTTGGCCGATTCCATCCCCTGCTTGCCAAGCCAGATCAATGATAAGAAAACGATCAATCCGGCCACACCGAAAAAGATAGCCAGCCAGAACAAACGGTTCCAAGTCCGCCCGACATAGGCGGCCTGACTTTCTTCTTTTTCCGTTTCACTGGCTGATTCCTGCATTTACCTGAAAGACAACCGTAAACGAGAAACTCTTCAAATAAAATACCCCCGCTGTTTTTCCGAAATGGGCATTTCGAGCAGCTCCATCGCTTTGAGAGCGTCTTCCCAGACACGCCTTTTCATGGCCATGACTTTCTGTGGATCACCATCCCCCTCCTGCCGCAAAAGAAAGCTGGGGTGATAAGTCACCACAACGGGAATCCCGTGAAAATCGTGGACCACGTTACGCATGCTGGAGACAGAGCCAGCCACTTCAAGCAAACCTTCAGCAGCTGTTCCTCCGAGCGCCACGATTGCCTTGGGCCTCACCACTTCGATTTCACGGCGAATATACTGAACAGACGCCTCCATCTCGGCAGTATCAGGCTTGCGATTGCTCTTTCCCTGCATTCTTCCGTCACCCTTTTTCGGCCGGAACTTTACGATGTTAGAAATATAGACGTCGTCCCGTTTCAGGCCCATTGCCCCGATAATCTGATCAAGCTTACGACCTGCAGGGCCGACGAAAGGTTTTCGCTGCTTCTCCTCCTCCGCCCCCGGAGCTTCTCCAACGAACATCAAGTCAGCCATGGGATTGCCTGTCGCAAAAACAATCTGCTCCCGCAGCGTCCCGAGTTCGCGACACTTGGCGCAGGCTTTGGCGTTCTTAAAAATCGCATTCAGCTGTCCTCGTGCCCAATTTTCATCTCTTTCCTCCTCCAGAATGGCAGGTTCCACTAGTGAATCACCCGAATGAGTCCTAGCGGACATCGCAGCCGACGCGGGGGGCGCAGTTTTGGCCTTGGTCGCTACTTTCATCAATTCCATCGGCAGAGCATTCAAAGTTTGCTCTGTTTCCGGCTTAAGTAACAGCGTATCCACCCCCCTCGCTTTCTTACGCTCAAGGATTTTCAGGAGAGCCGTCAGACCTGCGGAGATGGAATTCTGTCCAACCATGGCGAAAACTATATATGAGAGTCTGTTACGAAGTCACCCGCAATCGGCTCTGATTGGAAAAATTTGACGGTTTTGTATGCGAACTTTTCCCTCTTTCCGCTTTTGATTTTGCATTCGGTAGTGCGAAACTAATAAATCGGTACATCCTAACACTTGTGACGCTATGTTTAAACGCCTTGGTAACCTTATCCGCGGATTCTTCGGACTCTTCGTCTCCGGCCTCGAGAAACAGAATCCTGAAGCGCTTCTCGAAGTGGAGAAAGAAAACCTCCGCAAGCAGATCTCTGAATATAACAAAGGCCTCGCAGCTCATGCCGGCATGTGTGAACGCCTGATCTCTCAGGTGCAACGCCAAGCGAAAGAGGAAAAGGAGCTGACGGCAAAAGCTGCTGCTCACCTCAAGGCAGGCAATCGAAAGTTGGCTGGCGAGTACGCTCTTCGTCTTCAGAAGGTCAAGGAAGAGCACCAAGCAAACGTCGATCAGCTAGAAGAGGCAGAGAAAACCTATGAAGAACTCAAGCGGGCCCGCGACGTTTCTGTCAAAGCTGCCAAGGAAAAGATCGAGTCTCTCAAGCGGGATATCGACGAAACCCGCATTGCCAAGGCCACAGCCGAACTCAATGAAATGGCTGCCGGCATGATCAGTGAAATCGGTGGAGCCGGAGACACGCTCAACCGTCTCGAGGAGATGGTGACCGAAGAACGCGAGAAGGCGAAAGGTCGTGCCCGCGTCGCCAAGGACAGCATCGACACGGCTGAGCTAAGCGAAATGGAAGCTGAGCGCACTGCCCTGGAAGAGCTTGCCCTCGCAGAATTTGCCGCCGAAACTGGTGTTGTCATCGAAGAGGAATCGTCTGAGTCCGGAGACAATACACCGGCCGCTGAAGACGAGAAGGCCATGTAGCGAAATCCGGAGACACCATAGCGCCTCCCCAGTTTTCTAACGCCTCAATTGAGATCCTGCTCACCCACGTGACCTGCCGCCTTGGAAACCAACAGACTCAATTCCAAGTCATTCCGACGATATTCCCCATAGCAATTCAATCGAATCAGCTCAAGAGCCAGATCTATCATCGCGATAGCCCGCTCTGAGCTGCAGTCGATTTTTTCTGTGAGCACTGAGCGGACTTCATCGCACGCTTTGCGCGGATTACCGGTCTCCGCGTAGCGTTTGATCAGCGTCCCCGCAATCTCTTTGCACAGAGCCATCAGTCCGCCACAAGGATGAGACTCCTTCTTGACTGGCTTTTCTGGTGTCTCGAGTCGGCTGTGATACCTGAGGCTTATGCTTTGAGTTGAAGTAGCGCTAACAAATTGAATCCTGTTCTTCATGAGATCAAACTAGCTGATGGGGTGGGACATCTAGCGACCCACGTTAAAATTCGTGATAAATAAATCCCTAAAGCGGCGCAGTCAGTAAAGGGCAGCAGCCTCCCTTAATTGACCCGCCACCATTTCTCGCAATTCAGCCGGCTCTAGCGCTTCCGCCTGACCTCCGAAACCGAGAATCCAGCGGGCAATATCTTCGAGCGCAGTCAACTGCATCGAAAGCTCAATAATGCTTCCATCCGCCTCAACCAGGATTACTTCCTGGCTCGGGTGCCAACGTCTCTCAGCCACGATCCGGGCTGCGAATCCTGAGAACCGTATCCTGACGCAGTAGGCACTCCCTTCGCCCTCCCCCCCGGCCCAAACGCCAAAACTTCCGGCAAAGTGATCTTCCAACCGAAAGTCACGAGACCTGACAAACCGATTCGTCGTGACCTGCACTGACTTCATTCTCTGAACGGCAAATGTTCTTCTTGCCTCACGTTTCAGGTCGTAGCCGATCACATACCAACCGCCATCCACTTCGACGAGATGATAAGGTTGTAGCCTCCTCTGCTCAGGGCGCGGATCCCTCAGCTTGCTGTATTCAAACTTCAGTTCTCGGCATTCCAGAACTGCTGTGGCGAGCCGGTCGAAAACAAAGGCGTCGTGTTCTGTTAGACCGCGGGACTCCACTGCAAAGGCCTGGTCTAATTCGGTCCACGGTATCGTCACCTGTTCGCTCATATTAGACTGCAAACGTTGGAAACCGCTACGAAGCGTCGCCTCCAACGCGGACCCTTTGAGTGGATCAAGCGCATTACGAGCCAGGATCAGCGAAACGAGGTCCTCGGCAGAAGTCTTTAATAGAGGGAATTCATTGACGGGCCGTGAATACACATACCCATGGCGGGTCTCATCGTATTCGAGTGGCAGGTCGAGTTCATCCCGCATGAAATTAATGTCCCGCTGAATCGTCTTTCGATTCACCTCCAACTCCCGAGCAATGGAACTGCAGTTGGGATGATTGCCCCGGCTCACTGCTTCATGAATTCGCATCACCCGTTCCAACGGCCTTCGCGTTCCTCCGGCCCTATTTACACTCGCCTCCGCCATTCGACGTCGTTAAGAAAGCTTAAGCGAAGGGAACGGTCAAGGCAGCTGTCACTCCAGCACTTGGATTTCGTTGTCTGTGCTTCCACCAGTATTCGGGGTATTAGGATCGACTTCAGGGCTCGGAACCTTCGGTAAGTGGACCATCACGGCGCGGTCTCCAACACCGGGACGTCCACTCATAATATCAGCGGTCAGGAACTGCCCCTTCCTCGCAGGACTTACCTTAAGCTCTGAAGTCTCTATGCCATCGACAGAAACAGTAGTGATAGACGCTCCGGGCTCAACTGGCAAAAACCTGGAGGACTGGATCAACACATATTTTCCCTGTGGATCCACCATATGAATGGTGCCCACAGGCAACTGGGCGGGAGCCATATCGGGATGCTGTTGCTGCCCCTGCTGTAGACCTCTCCGCTTCTTGCCTGGTATTGACTGACAGCCAAACAACAAAAGGGCAATCAAAACGCAAAGAGTGTGGAAGAATGTGAAGAGGGGTTGCACCCGTCGAGATTGGACGATAGGCATAGAAATTGCAAGAAAGGCTATGGCTACGAATTTGTTCGTCTACGGGACACTGCTGGTTCCAAAAATCTGGAATGCGGTAACGGGTTATCACAACCCAAAATCAGTTCGCGGGAATCTTGCCGGACATCGCATTCAACGAGTTAAAGCGGGAGACTTCCCCGCCATTGTCATTGATCCGGACTCCAATGAGTCAGTATCCGGCCTCGTCATAAAAAACATCTCACCCAACGCACTGGAGCGACTCGACCAATACGAAGACAGCTTTTACGAACGCGTTGCGGTCCAAGTCGACACTGATTCAGGCACGGTCGAAGCAAATGTCTATCGGGTGCCTCTGGGTCTTGCCGGGAAAATCTTATCCGAAGATCCTTGGACACTGGAGTGGTTTGAGACCGAAGCCCTCGACCGCTACTGGAAGCGCCTATTCGCTTGAGGCGCTAAGCGCAGTTTCTAGATCCGTCCACTCTCCCTTGAGGACATAGACAGGTTCGAGGCCCAGCAGTTCCCTCAAGCGGGTCGCGACCTCGAGGCTCTTTTTACAGTCACTGGTATCGCAGTAAACCACAACTGACTGATCCATGGCTGACTGGAGAACATCCATGTGCTGAAACATCAGGTCTCCCCATTCGCCTAGATTCAGAAGAATTGCCCCCTCCAAATGTCCCGCCTCGTATTTCTCACGGCTGCGGGCATCCACCCAAAGGATGGATCCTTCCTTCGCCAGCCTTGCGGCAGATTCGGGGACAATTTGCCAGCGTAACTCTTCGATGCTGGTCACTCGATACCACGAAGGACGCTTAGGATGCACAACGGCACTGAGACCCGCAGCTATCAGGGAGATCGCAACGATCAGGCCAACTTGTTGCCACGTCCGCTTCATCTCTGAATCGCGTAGTAGGCGAGCGGACGAGAGTAGTTTTCCAACTCACAATCCGTTTCAATTCGGACAAATCCAAGCAACGACCCCTCGGTCGAATCGGGTGTGAGCTTGATGTCATAGGCTCGCCCGTCTTCGAGCACGACAAGTTTACAAAGGACCTCAGCGCGCTGGCTTTCTGCATTGAGTATTCGAATCGGGTCCTCCCTGAGAACCCGGAACTCAACGGTTTTGGTTTCAGGATCGTCTCCCACTCTCCAGGTCGTCAGCGACTCTACTAAGGTGTATATCTCGTCAATCTGAATTGTAGTGGAAAGAACCACAGGGCGGGATCGACGGTCAGGTTTCACTGAGATACTCTTAATAGAAGTACCTCGAAGTTCGGAAATATCAAATTCACCTGTGATCGTTGCCTCGCCGCCAGCCGGTATTGGATCAATGTCAATGCTTACCGCAAGGCAGGTGCAACCACTCCGGATACTGCCGACGGAAATTTCCTGATCCGTTGGATTCTTTACCGTAAAGTAAACTTCAACGGACTCATCACCAGGTTGAGCTTGAAGTTCCTGCGATGCCGGAAAAAAAACCAAGCCCCCGGATTCTGTCGCCGGTCCCACCCGCTCCGCCTTTCCTTCCGTAGTCGGTGGCTTACTTTTTTCTGAAGGCACAAACCAAACGTAAACCATGAAGTAGATCACTACCCCGGTCACAGACACAAACAGCCACGAAGGAAAGGTTACGCGCGCCAGCTTCTTGTGCTTTTCAAATTTCTTCCGAAACGCTGCGATGACCAGCAAAAGGATTAAAGGAACATTAATGACCGCGAGAATAATGTGGGGGATCAGGATGGTAAGATACACCGTGCGAGCGACTGGATACTCTTTTGGAAAAACGGTGTGGCCTACCCCATAGTGATAAATAAGGTAACAGGCCAGAAACACAGCCGAACTCGCCAGCGCACCCACCATAACTTTCTGATGAGCTCTTCGCTTTCCCGCTTTAATGAGGAAAAACCCGGTCAGCAACAGGACAGTACTGATACTGTTCAACGTAGCGTTGATCGGCGGAAACACAGAATAGTCAATTTCTCCTAACATCGTCATATTACTCAGCGGGCGTGAGCGTAAACTCTTTCTCAATTTCAGACAGCTTCAACTCGGGATTCAACACCAGTTTCAGGTCCATACGCAAGCGCTGAAGCTCAAGCTCTCCGCGCTCAACATTCATCACATCGTAATAGCCTCTAATGTTCGCGTCGCCGTCTACTAGGGCGAGGCGCTGATCGTGGGAGAACTCACCAATGGATGGAATCAAAGCCGGATCCGTCACTTTCTCCGTCGCAAAGAACATGAACTGGGAAATCATGTATTTGGTAATTTCCTCGGGTTTACCGGTAAGGAACCACCAGTCATCCGAATCAACACCGTTCTCTTTTACCCATGCATCCATCTTCCCGGGATTGTCACCGGAGGGATTCACACTGATAGAAACCAGTCGAAACTGTGGATTGTCGCCGAACTCTTCTTCCAGCAACTTCATGATTGAGGCCATACCTAGGCAACCGGCCGGACAATCCGTATACTGATAGCCGGCCACATAAACTTTGCCGCGCAACTGCCCCAACGAAACCTCGGTTCCATCGCGGTTGACGGCATTCAAGTCAGTTTCAAGCTTTGCCACATGTGGCGGTCTGTAGTTTTCAATCTCGTAGTTGCGTCGCTCCAGGTAAGCGCGAGTCACGAAGATTGAACCAAAAGCAATCACTAGGCATACACCAACGATAGACCCCCACCACGCGATAATCTGGCTGCGCGAAAGTTCCTTCATTTCGTTTTGAGCTTCGTCGGTCATTTCAATGGTTTATCCAGCTTTGACCCATGCTAAATAAGATACGATCATCATGAGTGGAAGGTAGAGAAGAGTGAAAAAGAAAAGGGTGCGGGCGTCCTTGATATCACCCGATTTGAGGAACCTCACTGAGACCCATAACATCCAAAGCCCGAGAATTCCCCCGCCAATGGCGCCCCACCACGACATCATCGATGTGAAAAGAGGAAACAAAACACCAAGTAGGAAGATGAGACCAGAGAAGGATATGGCAATGCGTGCCGTCTTCCAGCCGGTCCCATCATTGTTCGACCACATCTTGAAGCCGCCGCTGGCATACTCCTCCCGATACATCCAGTTGATAGCGGCAAAGTGAGGCATCTGCCACAGGAAAAGGAGGGCAAATAGGAACCAAGCGCCAAGACTCCACAAAGACTGATCCCCAGCTGCCCAGCCGATCAAAGGAGGCAACGCGCCTGAAACGCCACCAACAATCGTGTTGAACGAAGACGCCCGTTTCATCGGAGTGTAAATGAAAAGATAGATCAACAGTGTTGCTGCCGCCATCGAAGCGGCAGTGAAATTCACCTTCATTCCCAAGTGAATGATTCCAAAGGCACAAAGAAGCCAGCCCATGATGAATGCCACCGGCTTCGGCAGACGATTGGAAGGTAACGGCCGACTTGAAGTTCGCTTCATCCGCGAATCGGGTTCCACCTCCATCAACTGGTTAAAAACGGCAGAACCTCCCGCGGCAAGAATTGTTCCAAGAAGAGTGTGCAGAAACCTTGCCCAGCTGAAATCACCGGTTGTCCGCGCTGCTACCAGGTAACCGAAAAGCGTCGTCAGGACGACGAGAAAACTGAGGCGTGCCTTGGTCAAAGCCGCAAGGTCTTCGCGAATGCCCCTCAGGCTTCCGGAAGCTGCGTCTGGTGTCTCAGGTGTTTGAGTTTCTTCCGTCATGGATCTGACCAGCTACCCCGCAGATACAATATGCTTCGTGCACGAAAGCGAAGCACGAAATTGTAGTGCCAACTTCAGGGATTTGCGAGCGCAGGCTGACTGCCGACCCGACAGGATTTCACGGCAAAAGCGAATGAAAAGGCTAAGATCGCGAGCCCGTTAAGGACATGGAAATTCGTGACCCAGAAGTTCTTGCCGGTCATAATAACGGAAATCCCTAGAATAATCTGAATCGCTACAGTACCGCCGAGAAGGTGGACGTATTGGCTTCCTAAAGGAGTATCTTCACGCCGCGAGCGCTCCACCGTAACAAAAAGCACAATGGTGAAGATCAAAATGCAGACTGCCATGACCTTGTGAAGGAACATTAGAGTAACAATCGGGTCATCAAACGAAGGGACCAGTGCACCCCGGGTGGTGATGATTCCTGTGTCGACCAGTCCATGACGATGGAAGTGCCTCATTGAAGCCGCAATGATCAACTGGACATAGACGATTAGCATCAGGGCGAAACTTGCTTTCGGCATACCGAGGCGCCGAGAAGGCTTCATCCACTCCTTCCCGGCCACCATCACAATGAGAATCAACAGGCAGAAAAACGCCTGGGCGAAGCAGCCATGAACCACGGCAAAAGCGTTCGATATCTCGGTGACCCGAATCCCTCCGAAAATAGCCTGAGTTGTTACCATTAAGAGGGCCAGCCCGCAGAGCCTTTGCAAAAGGCTCCATCCCCGCGCTTTCCAGCTCCACACCAGCCAACCGATCGGCAACATCGAAGCTGCCAGCGCAATCCAGAGAAGAGTCTGCTTCCGATCCGGATCTTGCCGCTCAGCGCCGTAAGCGATAAAGATGCCAAAAACTGTCGCCAGCACAAAAACGAGGCCAACTACCTCAAAAAGCGTTTTCCTTGATCTGACGTAAGACCAGGCAAACATCACGAGAACGAGGATGCCTACCCATTTCCCGAGCAGGCGGTGGCTGTGCTCCAAAAAAGGAATCATGTAATTCAACCATCCCTCAGGATTGACCGAACCCTGGCTCAACGGCCAGTCGGCAAACGCCATGCCCGCCTGCTTCGTCGTTGTCGCAGCCCCCCACCAAATCAATAGGATGGTAAAAAAGACCACTAACCTGGTAAAAAATTGAAATGCTTTCCCGCACTCTTGATGCTTGTTCATCGAGAATATCTACGTTTTCGGGCTTCGCCAGGCTACGCCCCATTACAAAAACGGCGGAACCCTCAAGAGCTCCGCCGTCCAATCCTTTATTCGCTAAGTCGCAGACCGGCTACGATTTCGGAAGTAACGGGTTTTGGGAGGCATACCACCCGTCGAACTCCTCACTGCTGACAGCCTTAACATAGGCAACCATTTGGGCGTGACCTGCGCCGCAAAGCTGGGCACATACGATATTCCACTCACCCTCCTTTTCAGGGATGAACCACATCGGAATCTCCGAGCCCGGAATCGCATCCTGCTGGGCAAACATTGGAATGATGGCGAGACCGTGAATCACATCTTTGGAGGTCACCTGGATCACCACAGGACGGCCAACAGGAATCACAAGTTCGTTGACCGAAACAAAGTCATCGGCGGAATTCGGATCCTCAGTGACCAACCCTACCGGGTTGGATCCGCTGAGTCGGTCATGAGCCGTCATACCCACCATATTATCGGCACCCGCATAGTGGAAGGTCCAGCGATACTGCTCCCCTACGGCACGCAGGTTGACGACTTCGTCCCCCTCGGGACGCTCCTTCGCATCGGACCACTTGGCCCAGAGAGGGAATGCGAAACCAAGCAATAGAACCACCTCTACGATTACGACCCCGATCTCGATGTGTGTGGAAAAGTGAGAGGTGACTCCCTTGTATCTGGCTTTCGGACTCTTTGATTTGCGGAACTTCACAAGGATGACTCCAAGGAAGGCGGTCCATCCTACAAAGAGAATGAGCATGAACCAGTGAATCAGGGCCATCATGTGATTGCCAACGTGTCCATGACGCGAAGCAATCTCGTGCATTCCAATCCAATCGTTAATTGATTCAATCATACTAAATATTTATTGAAGTTCTGATCAGCGCTCCTCGACGCGGACGGCTTCCATCGCTTCTTCACTAGCGACACGTTTGGCTCTCTTGGCCAGGTAAATGATAAAACTGAAAAAACTCATCAAAACTCCGACGAGGACAACCAGCAGAAAGAGAATCGCCGAGTTTGCTGCCAGAAGTCCCTTTCCATCTGCCCCGCTCATGCACATCGGGCAGGC
>PKCI01000207.1 GCA_002862135.1 Verrucomicrobiota bacterium
GTGTATGAGTCGAAGGCTATCTCACCATCCCTAAGACGAATCACTCGCGGAGTCCGATCCGCCATACCTTCGTCGTGGGTAATCATCACGAGTGTCTTTCCGTCAGCATTAAGCTGGTCAAAGATTTCGAGAATGTCACCACCCGATTTCGAATCGAGGTTACCCGTTGCTTCGTCGGCAAGGATGACGGCCGGATCATTTGAAAGCGCCCGGGCAATCGCAACGCGCTGCTGCTGACCACCGGAAAGCTCAGTGGGACGATGGTCGAGTCTTTTTCCGAGCCCCACCTTGGTAGCAAGCTCAGTCGCGATCTCGCGGCTCTCTTTTTCCGCTATACCCTGGTAGTAGAGCGGCACTTCGATATTCTCCACCACCGACAGCTGCTGGATAAGGTTGTAACTCTGAAAGATAAAGCCCAGTTCCTTTCCACGCACCCGTGAAAGGTCGTCATCGGAGAGGTTCGACACATCCATGCCGTTAAGAAGGTATGTCCCCACGCTTGGCTGGTCGAGGCAACCGAGGATATTCAACATGGTCGACTTACCGCCTCCGGAAGGACCGAGAATGGAAATGTAGTCGCCCGGGAAAATCTTCAGATCAACGCCGCGCAGCGCCTTCAGCAAAACAGATCCCATCTGATAATGTTTCTCGACGCCACGCAACTCGATCACGGGCTGGCGATCATCGGCGGCTGCGGACGACGGATCAGGCATCGTCAGGATCGGAAGTTTTCGCAAAAACCTGGACCGGCTTGATGCTTTCCTTGGATTCGATAGACGGCCTTGAAGAAGAAGCCACTTCCAGTTCGGCTGGTTCGTAGTCTTCGGGCATATTGAGAAGCACCTCATCACCCTCATCCAGTCCGGAAATCACCTCGATGAATTCGTTATTGTGAGAACCTGCCTCGACGAGGTGGCGCTCACAGCCGCTGCTCGTTTTGAGAAAGACGAAGTGTTCCTGGTTCTCGACAAACACGGCCTGCACCGGCACATAGATCACATCGATCAGTTCCTCGACAATGATCTCAACCTTGGCGCTCATGCCTGGCTTGAGGAATTCGTGAGTTCCCTCAATTTCGACCGTGGCAGGATAAACTTTCAGTGAAGGGTTGTAGCGGGAAGCATTCGAATCAGGAAGCACTGCTACCTTGGCAACCTTGCCCACCAGCGTTTGGTCGGGGACCGATTCCGCGGTGATGTAGGCGCGTTGACCGAGGACGATCTTTTTGATGTGAGACTCGTGAATGTTCACTTCCACACCGAGATCGCTCATGTCGGGAATCGTAATAATAGGCTGGCCGGTCTTCAAGGTCGCCCCCTGGGAAATGCCCTCATAGTAGCGCGAAGTGTAGTAGTTTTCCTCAGCACCTCCATAAGCCACGAGACCGGGGATCTCGGCCCGGATCGTACAGCTGGCGATCTGCTCTTCGAGGTTCTGGCGCTTCTTCAACTCCAGTTCGTAACGTCGCCTAGCCGAACGAAAGCGCGCATAGATTTGAGACATACGAGCCATCGACTCACGCTTGGTGCGAATCAACTCCATCAGCTGCTCTTCGTAGCGAGAAAGCATTTTTTCGGCCTCCTTCGGAAACTCATAATCCCGAAACAACTCAAGCTCGGTTTCCGATCGTTGCAGGGCCAACTTGGCTTTATCGAGACTGACGAGCTCGTTTTCAAGCGTCTGCTTGGTAATGAAATCACGTTCGTGCAATCTCTTGGCCCCTTCGACTGATTCCTCGACCACTGAGAGCTGGGAAGCCGCCACCAGCGCTTCGTCGACCATCCGGCGGATGGTCTGTTCAGCCTCACCGTCACCGAGCATTTCGTTCTCTAGGAAACTGTCGAAGTTCACGTTAGACGCGAGGCTGGACTCTGCCTCCAGTTCGAAAGGGTTCATCCCCTCTTGTTTGATCGCACTTTCGGCGAGACGCTCAGAATCAAAGGACTTCACAATCAGTGCAGTCGCCTCCTCCTCGTATCGCTCCAGTGTTTCGTTGTTAAAAGGCAACTTCAGCTTTTTGAGAATAGATTCCGCCGCATCAAGACCAACAAATTTCTGAAAGTCGAGAAGAGAGAATCGGAGTGCCTGGCGCTCGGTCTTAATCTCGCTGAGCGCTTCGCTTTCCTCAATTTCAATATTCTGCTTAGCCTCAGCGTAGGTCGCTTCGGTCTGCTGAAACGCCACGTCGTGATCCACAATGTCTTCTTCGAGATTAGACTCATCGAGACGCACGAGAATCTTACCGTTCTCCACATCCTCTTCGGTCACCATGTAACCCTCGTCGATGATATCGAGAATTTTGACGCCAGCACTGAGCTTCACCTCATTGCGAAACTCCAGAAATTTCAGGGCCTGGATGTTACCGCCCTCCAACACGTCAATCACCAGATCTCCCCTCTGGGCCGTCCCCAAGGGAAGGACTTCATCCCCCCCGCTGGAGGATGTGGTGTTTTTGAGCCCAAAATACACCGTCGAGGCGAACGCCACCCCGATCACCATGATTACCCATTTTTTCATACCTTAGCGCGACTAGTCCTCGAGTCGCTCGACCCAAGATCCGTCATCGTTAATATAGAGTATCCCCATGTCTCTCCAAAGGCGCAACCGCGCTAAGGTGTGGGCCACTGCCGTCGCGGTGCGCTCATTCTGAGCGTTCACAAGGTCATTCTGAGCGTCGACAAGATCTCTTGCTTCTCCTTTGCCCAGTTCAGAGAGGAGGAGTTGCTCCTCAAGACGCCGGTCCGCCAGAGCAACCTCCTGCTCGGCGATTCGAAAGTTCAGCTTCGCCTGTTCCAGCGTTCGCCAGTCATTATAGATATCCAGCTTGGCATTATCGCGCGCCAATTCATCTGCTCGTTTAACCCGATCGAGAAAAACGAGGGTGGCCCGGTAAATATTGCGTTCCGCCTTCCGATCGAGAGGCAAATCAAGGTCAAGCGCGCCTTCCCAACGGCGACGGTCCCAGTTAATGGCCGGTGTGTTATCGCCCGGATCACTGTTCGGATTGTAGTCGAGGGAAATATCGAGGCCGGGAAGCAGCCCGTTCTTGGCCAACTTGATTTGCCGCTCCGCATCGTCGACACGGTCCGCTGACGTAGCCAGGTCGGGGCGGGTCACCATGGCAATTTTGACTGCCTGCTCCCGTGTAATCTTGGGATCTTCAATTCGAAGCTTCGCCAGCTCTCGCTGATCCAGCAGGATTTTTTCCTCGACCGGAATCGCGAGCGTGATCTTTAGAGTATCCAGCTGGGTCTGGTAGGAGCGGATCGCATTGACCCAACGACTCTCGGCCTGGAGAGCCGCCTGCTGGAGCTGACCTACCTGCGTCAGAGTGCTTCGTCCCTCGTTCTCGAGGGCGTCTTCGACATTCACGTTCTCAAGCAGTCCCTGGTAAGCGATATAGTTGTTCTGAACCCTGTCACGAGCCTGGAGCACGCCGTAGTATTGACTCACCACCTCAACAACAAAGGAGCGGCGGAAATCGGCAAAGTCTCGCAGATCGTAGAGGACATTGCGTTCTTCCTGGGTAAGCGCCTCCATCGTGACCGTGGTTCCGCCGCCCTTGAGGAGAGGCTGAACAATGCTGACGGCGAGATCAGAACTGTTGATAGAACGATTGCCCGTGGTGAAACGGAGGAAGTCGCGGGTGAAGTCAGCGGAAATACGGGCACCCGTCTTGTAGAGCCAGTTGAAACCAGCCGAACCAGTGCGGTGGAATGTGTTGGTCGAAACGAGGTCGTTCAGGGCGGCGCTCCGTGAATCGGAAGTCCACTCCAGCGATCCTTGGGCAAAGGGCATGGGCTCGAGACGATAGCGGGCCAGGGTGAGATCCAAAGCAGAAAGGAAGACAATTTCCTTCTCGTTCAAATACTCACGACCGTAAGTCACGCCGGTTTCGAGGGCATCAGGGAGAGTCAGAACGCGGCTGCCGCGCTCCTCGGCCGCGAACTCACCCAAGAAGTCTCCCCCCCCGTTGCCGGAACGAAACCTTCCGAGGTCCACCGAACCGGGTAAGGCGATGTCCAAATCATCGGAATCGACATTTGCCACTTGTGAAGTTTTCTCAAAAAGGACAGAAAAAGTCTCCTTATCAGCACGTGTGTGGAATCCATCCGCGTACCAGTTGTTCTTGCAGGAGACGAGCCCCAGAAGCAGCATCATAGGAGCGAGACGCCATCCGGTCCGGATAGCTGATCTCCTGCCGTCCCAAAGATCGGAGCTGCCGGTTACTGTCTCACGAAGATCTGCTAACATTTCACCTCCGCCTTTACTGGAATACGACGAATCTTTTGGCAAGCGCGATAACGAACTGATTGCGCACAAAAAAAATCTGGACCCAACAGGGTCAGGTCAAACACCTAACCCATTGGGTCCGGAAAGGACTGTTTCACCTTGGTAAAACGGAGTGAAACAGGCCACCGTAAGCCGGATTCTGTTCGCCGGGCCGTAGTCGGCGTCAGCGGACGATCATTTATCTAATTGAAATTCCCGGAGAAATCTCAAGTCTCCGTCTAGCGGAGTGCGACTATTACCCGGGCACACCCGACAACCGAGGTCGTCGAACCGGACCGGCTGCCCGTTTGCCCTGTTTTGTCTTGCACCACATGGGGTTTATCGTGCCCCCTCCGTTACCTTCGGGGCGGTGAGCTCTTACCTCGCCTTTTCACCCTTACCCTGCCGGAGCAAGGCGGTTTATTTTCTGCGACACTTTCCATCGCCCCGCCATTACAACGGGACTCCCCGACTTTCACCGGGCATGTTGCCGTATGGTGTCCGGACTTTCCTCTGAGCTCCAAGGAACCCAGCGATCGTCTCCGGCCTGTTTCGACGGTAGTCTAGGCGAATTAGCCCGATTCCGCCATGGCAAATTCGCGTCGCAGGCTCAGCGCCGTTGAGCAAACGTCTTAGAAGCTTCCCGGCCGGACTCGACCCGCCAGCTTAGCAACTGGTCCCTGAGTTTCTCGCGAATTTCAGAATAGCCGGCACCGCTCCAGAGATTGGTGAGCTCCATAGGATCGTTCTCAAGATCAAAAAGCATTGCTTCGCGACCGCCCTCGACGTCATCCGATCCATAGATCTCAACGAGCTTCCAGCGTTTGGACCGAACCATCACCTGGTAATCAGCCGTGGTGAAGTTGCCGTCTCGCGGGTGCTCGGCGAACACGTAGTCCCGACCTTCCCAATCCGACTTCTCTTCCAGTGCCGGCAGCAGGGAACGGGCAGAAAAGTGGTTCGGAACCTCGCAGCCAGCCATCTCAAGAATCGTTGGGCCCACATCAAAAAGGGAGACCATCTCATCGACCTGACGTCCTTTGCCAAAGCGACCATCCGCCGCCCAGACGATCAGGGGCACCCGGGTGACCTGCTCATACATGGTCCACTTCTGAGAGTGCCCGTGGTCCGTGAGGCAGTCCCCGTGATCGCTCGTAAAAATAATGATCGAATTCTCGAGATAACCTTGAGCCTCGAGTTGCTCCATGATCTCACCGACCTTCTGGTCGATCATGGTGACATTGGCACAGTAGTGACGACGTTGGTTAAGTCTCTGCTCCCCCGTCGGCTCCAGTGGCAAGATGACCGAGTCGTGATCGACCTTGTTGTTGTGCACCCGCATGCCCTGGTAGGCCTTGGGCTGCCCTTCGAGGTCATCGTCGGTCAACGGGTCGAGAGGAAGGTCTTTCTCAACGTATCCTTCGAGTGCATCCGGTGTCGGATCGTAGGGCGGATGTGGTCCCGGAAAACCTATTTCGAGAAAGAGAGGTTGGGTGTTTGGATAAGTTCGTGTCCACCACTGCGCCATGTTACCGACGAAATTATCCGATTGCATGTCAGGATCGAGATCCCAGGTGAAGCTGCCGATCACCTTGTCATAGTCGTCTCGCTGACGGTAGAGTTCGCGCTGCTGCTTCACGAGACCGCGCGCGGCGAGAGCTTTGTCCCACTCATCGAAAAAGTAGCGCCCTTCGAGATAACGATCCTTGTTCTCCACCACATATCGCTCTTTAAAACCACAGGGCGTCGTCATCGGCCATGTATGCATCTTGCCGATATTGACGCTGTGATACCCCGAGTCGCTCAGGTTCTCCACCCAGCTGCGCGTCCATTCGTCGGCATTCTTAAGAATTCCGGTGGTATGAGGGTATTGCCCGGTAAAAAGACTAGCCCGAGAAGGAGCACAACTTGGAGCAGTAATGTGGCACTGGTTGAAGGTGACACCTTCATTGACCAAACGATCCAGGTTTGGCGTGTCCATGTGAGGATAGCCCAATGCATTGATCGTATCGAAACGCTGCTGATCAGTGATGATGAAAATGATATTTGGGCGTGCGTCGCTCATGGTTAAACGCTATAAGACCTCCTCACGATTCATCCAACTATGAATTTGCTTAGAACCCTCTTTCTTACCACTTTTGTCGCCACTACCTCGTTCGTATCCGCTCAGGACGGAGAACCATCCATCATTCGGGTCACCCACGGCCCCATTCTGGGCCGCCCGGGCCCCGATACCATGTCGATCTGGGTCAGGACCAACGAAGCTGGCCCTGTCACGATTTTCTATGGAACCGACCCCGATAACCTCGACCGGGTGGCCCCTCCACTGACGACCAACCTTGAGCACGACAACACCGGAATCGTCACTCTAGCAGGTCTGGAGTCCAATACTCGCTACTATTACCGTATTGAAGACCACCAACTGGGCGGTGATTTTCGCACTCTGCCTGATCCGGCTAAGTTCCAGAACGCCGAGACCAATCCAGACGGCCTCTTCAACTTCAGCTTTGAGTTTGCCTGTGGCAGCAATCAGCGCGGTGGCGGCGACAGCGTCGGACCGACTCTTCCTGTCTTTGACGTGCTCAATCGCGACTGGAAAGACAAGGTTCACTTCGCCATTCTCAACGGAGACTGGCTCTACGAAGACCGCCGCGAATATCCCGCCTCCAAGTGGATGCACCAGGTCGCCATCGATCCGGATCAAGCACCCGACTTTGTGAAGAAGGCCCCTTCCATCGCCGGCGTCTGGGAGAACTACAAAATCTATCTCGAGCGCGGTCGCAACCTGAGCAAGTGGCACCGCCACGTTCCCTCTTTCTACACCGCCGACGATCACGAACTGCTCAATGACATCTTCGGCACGGGGGAAGCTGGCTACGTCAATCGTCGCGCCGTCTTCCGCGACACGGCCACGCGGGCCTGGTTCGACTACCTGGCATGGGCCAATCCGGTCGAGCATGACAAGGTCGCCTGGATAAGCGAAGGAACCTTCAAAGCCGGTAGCGACGTCATCGAAGATCCGAACGCCGATTTCACCAAGCTGCCTCTCGAAGAAATGGCCAACCTGCACGTCCATTGGGGCACGGAGACCGATGGGGTGAAGGACGCGGCACTCGACTCTCAGCCCGGTGATCCCAATTCGGCCGTCTATGACATCGTCGAAGTCATCAGTCCAACTCAGATCCGCGTCTCCCCCGCAGCCAAGGCTGACGGAAACGCTATCTACTCCATTGGCCGCCGCTGCTACGGCAAGTTCAGCGTTTCCAACTGCGACTTCTTTCTCGTCGACACCCGCAGCCACCGCGACCTGCACGATGTTGACACACCGGCGAAGCCGGGTCGCTCCATGCTCGGCAAGCAACAACTGAAGTGGCTCAAGGACGGCATCAGTGAAAGCACGGCAGATTTCATCTTCGTTGTCTCATCAGTGAACTTCATGGTTCCCCACGTCGGCAGCGGCGGTGGCGATGACAAGCAGCTCACGATCAAAAAAGACGACGCCTGGACCGTATTTCTCGATGAGCGGGAAGAACTGATCCAATTCTGGGATCAGCTCGAGCAACCCATCTTCGTTTTGACGGGTGATCTCCACAACTCTTTCGCCATCCGGATCACTGACAACGTCTACGAATTCGCCAGCGGCCCGCACAATTCCATCAACCACATGCCGATCGTGGACGAGGGCGGACGCCCCGCCAACGGCAAATTCAAATATGGCCCACGCGAGTGCGAAATCCGCTGGTCGAGCTATGCGATGGAGGACATTCCCCGCCCGAACCGCACCTTCCCTCACTTCTGTGTGGTCCGGGTGAACAACGTGTTCAACAACCCTGTCGAAAAGGACGGAGAGCGTTGGTTTGCCTTCCCTCACCCGCAAGTGGTATTCCAGTTCTACGATGCCCTCACCGGCAGTTTCGTTTACTCCGAAACGATCATCAAGGGACTCCCCTGATGGGGCGTCGAAGGCTTGCCGTTCGAACTCAACATCCGTTTCATAACTGCACGTGAACGCCACTCTCAAACGTATTGAATCCGACGAGGAAATCGATCTGGCCGCGGTTTCCATGATTGGCCGCAGTCCAGAATGCTAGGTCCTTGTCGCTGATCCCCGGGGCTCACGTCGTTATGCTATGATTCGCAAGCAGGATGGCGAATCCTTCCAGTTCTTCCCAACCCATCCGGCGACAAAAAAACCGGGGAAAAGCATCGCTCCTCGCCCGGATTTCAAAGTCAAGTGGACCGAACTTAACCGAATCGGCCAGATATGTATTCCTCTGTCTTCTGTTGGGAAGGATTGGAAAATATCTTGGTTGTTTCGTCCATTTCGATAAGCTCACCGAGATAGAAGTAGGCGGTGCGATCCGAAACGCGGGTCGCCTGCTGCATGTTGTGAGTCACGATTACGATGGTGAATTCCTGCTTCAATTGGGTGATGAGCTCCTCAATGATCGTGGTGGAAATCGGATCGAGCGCCGAACAGGGCTCGTCCATCAGGATAATCTTTGGCTGCACCGCAATAGTACGAGCGATGCAGAGTCGCTGCTGCTGACCACCGGAAAGCCCCAGACCGCTTGAGTCGAGTCGGTCCTTCACCTCGTCCCAGAGACCTGCGAGCTTGAGACTGGATTCGACCGCCTCATCGAGCACCGACTTGCGGTTCACTCCCTGAATACGGAGTCCGTAAGCCACGTTTTCGTAAATGCTCTTCGGGAAAGGATTGTATTTTTGGAAAACCATTCCGACGTGCTTGCGCAACTCGATCACATCAACCTCGGGATGATAGATGTCCGTTCCGAGAATCCGGATTTCTCCCTGGGTCAACCCGGCCCTCGGAATGAGGTCATTCATCCGGTTCAGGCAGCGAAGAAGCGTTGACTTACCGCAACCGGATGGCCCGATGAACGCGGTCACCTCGCCTTTGTTGATGTTCATCGAAATATCCTTGAGAACATCCGTCCCGGGAATGTAGGCAAAGGAAACATTATCTACCTCGATGACTGTTTCCATAGCGTCGACTGCAGACTGCTCTTGCGTTGGCGCATCCTCTCCCTGGGGCTCTAGGGTCATCTGGTCTTCTTGATCCGACATGTAGGTTTTCATCTTGGAGCTATGGTAAGTTTAGCTGAATCGTATCGGCTACCTTGGCTTCGCTCGCGGGCTTTTCTTATCACCATTTGAGCTTCTTCCGATAGCGAATTCTCAGGAAAATCGACAGGGCCGCGAAAGTCATCACAAGCACCATAAAGACAAAGACGGATCCGTATTGCATCGGCTTGGTGTATTCCGATTGAGGAATCCGGGCCGCCACGGTGTAGATGTGGTAGGGCAAAGCCTGAACAGACTGGGAGAAAAAGCCGCCAATCGAGTTCGCCGCCTGCCACGGCAGCTCATCCTTGTGAGCCAGGGCCGCGGTAAACATGATCGGTGCGGTTTCACCGGCCACACGGGTGATTCCGAGGATCGAAGCCGTCAACATGCCCGGGAAAGCGTAGGGAAGCACTGCTTTGGAAATCGTCTGCCACTTGGTCGCACCCAGCGCCAGAGAGGCTTCGCGAAATCCCATCGGAATCGCTTTCAGCGATTCCTCACAGGCGGCGATCACCACCGGGAGAATCATCACTGCCAGGGTAAAGCCACCGGCCAGCATGCAGGTCCCCCACCCTTCAAAAGAGAAGTAACTGCCGCCACCCAAAGGAATCGCGAGGAAGGAACGCTCCAGCGGCTCACTCGTCACCACAGGGATAAAGAGACAGAAAAACATGAGACCGAAGAGGCCGAACACGATCGAAGGCACCCCGGCGAGGTTCATGATAGCGAGGCGAATGGAGTCCATGAAACGACCCTTCGTTGCGTATTCATTCAGAAAGATCGCCGTCGCCAGACCGACAGAAAGGGCCACCGTGATACAGATAATCGTCAGCAAGGCCGTTCCAACGAGAGGCCCAAAAATACCCCCACCGGAGTAAGCGTGGGAATGCTCCTCCACAATGTTGACGTCCGGATGATCCCGTTTGAACTGCGAATACTCGCTAAAGTTCATCTTGTAGGTTTCCCCTCCCTCGGTCTCGAAAGTCATCAGGGTTTCCGGACTCTTGGTAAAGAATTCGAAATTCACAAAAGGGGCCTCGGATTTCAAGACCACCGGAATCCCCTTAAAGGCAATATCGGCGAAGATGTAGAGGGTGCAGGCGAGAATGAAATAAGTGGCAGCTCCCAACCCGAAGGAAATCGCACGATCCCGGCGCTTCAGCTTAACAGCCTTCGAAGCAAAGGGGTTCTGCCCTTTCTTTACCAACTGATCTTTTGCGATGTCGTGCATGTGCTTCAAAAATTGAGAATGGTGTTCCTAGATTTTCTGCAAACGCTTGAGAGTTCTCTGGGCAGCCCAATTCACCAGGAGAGAGATCACGAAAAGCACCATCCCCACCATGAACAGCGCGCGCCAGTGGAGTGAACCGCTGTCCACTTCGCCTAATTCCTGAGCAATAATTCCTGTCATGGTATGCGCCGGTTGGGCCACCACTCCAAGGCCTTCGGTGAAGTCGGGAATCTTGATTTTATTTCCCGCCACCAGGAGCACCACCATGGTCTCACCAATGATGCGTCCAAACCCCAGCAGAATCGCTGCGATGATTCCCGACACTGCCGTTGGCACGATCACCCGAAAAACCGTCTGAAGTTTTGTCGCTCCCAACGCGAGAGAGTTCTCGCTGAACGCGGTGGGTACATTGTTGAGAGCATCCTCCGTCAGGGTAAAAATCGTCGGCACGGCCATAAAGGCCAGGAGCAACCCCGCATTCAGGATCGTGAGACGCTCCGCCATTGGGAAACCGGGAACCCACTG
>PKCI01000179.1 GCA_002862135.1 Verrucomicrobiota bacterium
CAACTGCGCCATTTCTCCCTACGGCGATCCGGTCGCGGTTACCCCTAATCTAAACCGGCTCGCGTCGCGGGGGCTTACCTTTAATCGCGCTTACTGCCAGCAGGCGGTCTGTAACCCGTCGCGATCCTCCTTTCTTACCGGCCGCTATCCTGATGCCACGGGTGTCGATGACCTCCGGAAGTCTTTTCGCACCGCCCTGCCGGATGTGGTGACTCTACCTCAGGCCTTTCTCAACGACGGCTACTTCACGCAATGTGTCGGTAAGATCTTCCACAACATGGGAGAGACGAAGGACCGCCAGTCCTGGTCTGTTGACGAATACCTCTTTGAAGGCACTCACGCCGCTGACACCGTTTTTGCCCAGCTTCCCAAAGGACCCAATCCCCCGGAATACAAGGCCCCCTACTTCGAAGACCTAGATGTCCCGGAAACCGCCTACCGGGATGGCCGGATCACCGAACGAGCCGTGGAAGCCCTGCACCGCATGAAGGAGAAGGGAAAACCGTTCTTTCTCGCGGTCGGGTACTGGCGCCCTCACCTTCCATTTGTCGCCCCCCGCCGGTATTGGAATCTCTACGAGGCCGCGGACATTCCACATCCCTCTCCAGCCTCGGCACCATCCCATGTCCCTGAAATCGCCCTGCACCCCAATCGTGAGGTCTACGGCTATGGCCTTGTGCCAGAGGGACCCATCAGCCCCACCCTGTCAAGACACCTTCGTCACGGCTATTACGCCTCCATCAGCTTTCTTGATGCACAGGTAGGAAAACTGCTTGATGCACTCAGAGCAGCTGAACTCCTAGACAATACTATTATTGTCTTCACCAGCGACCACGGCTTTCACATTGGCGAACACGGACTCTGGGCCAAAACGACTAATTTTGAACTCGATGCCCGGGTGCCTTTGATCATTGCTGATCCCACTCGCTCGCGTTCGCATGGCCAACAGAGCCAATCCCTGGCTGAACTGGTCGACTTGCTGCCCACTCTGACTGAGCTAGCCAGCGTCCCCACTCCCGGTGGGCAACACGGGGTCAGTCTCGCCCCGGTGCTTAACGATCCATCAGCCATTGTCCAGGACCGCACTTTTACCCAACACCAACACCCTTTCTACGGAAAGGAACCGGCAACTCACTGGGGCTACTCGATTCGAACCGATCGCTGGCGCTACACGGAATGGCGCAATATCAAGACCGGAGAGATTGATGAAACCGAACTATACGATCACCAATCAGACCCGGGGGAAACAGCGAACGTCGCTTTCAGTCATCCAGACGAGATTTCAGAACTTCATCTTCGAATTCAAAAGCAGTTTCCCCGCTAATCCGATATGAAAACAGCTGACGCCCTAGTTCTGGTTCTATACATCGCCGTTGTTGTGGGTGTCGGTTTCTGGTTCGCCCGGCGAAGCAAGACATCTGAGGGCTTTATGAAAGCCGGTGGACGCCTTCCCGGATGGGTGGTTGGGCTCAGCCTCTTTGGCACCTACCTTTCCTCCAACACTTTCATCGGGGTCCCGGGCAAAGCTTACGCCGGCAACTGGAACGCCTTTGTATTTTCGCTCTCGATTCCGATCGCTGTCTTGATCGCGTCCCGCTGGTTCGTCGACTACTACCGCCGTTCCGGAACCATCTCCGCCTATGAGAATCTTGAAACGCGTTTCGGTCCGTGGGCCCGACTCTATGCGGTGGTATGCTACCTCCTCACCCAGATTGCCCGGGGCGCGACCATCATGCTCGGCGTTTCCATCGGTCTACAGCAAATCACCGGGTGGAGCCTTCCCGCGATCATTCTCATCGCCGGAATCCTCGTCACACTCTACACATTGATAGGAGGAATCGAAGCCGTCATTTGGACGGATGCGATCCAGAGCATCGTCCTCACCCTCGGGGCAATTCTTGTCACAGGGTTGCTTCTCGCCGGACATCCTGAGGGGCCTTCCGGTGCTTTGGCTGCGGCCTCGGATGCCGGCAAATTTTCGCTCGGCGACTGGAGCCTGACCGACTTGACCAGTTCCACCGTGTGGGTGGTGCTCGTTTACGGACTGTTTATCAACCTGACAAACTTCGGAATCGATCAAAACTACATCCAACGTTATCACACGGCCAATTCGACCGCCGAAGCTCGACGCTCCCTCTGGGTGGGCGCCCTACTTTACGTTCCGGTTTCATTGCTCTTCTTTCTGATCGGCTCCCTCCTCTTCAGCTTCTACCAGCAGGCGCCGGACGAAGTGGAAGTCATACGACAACTGGCCGGAGACCGGAAATTCGAGGACTCCATTCTTCCGCATTTCATGACCCATCATCTGCCGCCCGGCGTCGGAGGGCTGATTCTTGCTGCTCTTGCTGCCGCAGCGATGAGTACGGTCGATACGAGCCTCAACAGTGCTTCAACGATTACGCTCAAAGACCTCTGGATTCGGCTCGTCCGTAAAAATGCTGAGATCAGTGATAAGGAATCCATGTCTGTGCTACGAAGCGCTACCGTTTTCTGGGGTGCAGTCGCCACCGGCACCGCCCTCCTTCTGACAGGCAATGCCAAGAACATCCTCGATATCTGGTGGCAGTTGTCGGGCATCTTTGCCGGCGGCATGCTCGGACTTTTCCTGCTCGGGATGATCGTGAAACGGGCAAACAACACTGCAGCTGCCGTAGCGGTCACTCTCGGAGTTAAGGTTATTTTCTGGATCAGCTTCAGCAAAGCCGACTGGATGCCTCAACCGCTTCACCTGGCCCTGCACAGCAACCTCACCATTGTCGCCGGCACCCTGACAATTTTCCTGGTAGGGCTTTTCGTCAGCTCGCTCTCCAAGCGCGAAAGCACGTGACAAACCCCGTCGCAAAATCCTGCGGCCGCTCATCGATCCATTGATCAATAAACTCAGGCGCATAGAAACGTCCGCTGTCGACTTCTTTTCCGTGAACTCGAATCTTACCTTTCGGTTCTGCCAGAAAAACCTCAATGAACTCCTGATCAGTAGCCGGAGAAGCTTCAAGTCGAGCCACCTTCCTGATCTCGCTTTTCGGTCTCACCCAAACCTCTTCCCACATTTCTCTTTCGGCGCAGGCAAGATAGCTTTCACCGGGGTCGACATGGCCCGAAGCGCTGCTGTCCCATTTACCGGGGTGAGTGTCTTTGAGATGAGAACGCAACTGCAGGTAGATCTCGCCTTTCTTATTTTGCAGAAACACGTGAACCGCTCGATGGAGCAGCTTTCGTTCATGGATTTCGCAGCGGGGTAATTGCTCGATCACCTCGTCCTTCCCGTTGACGACATCCAGCAATTCAGTCGCTGAGGGAGGCAAATTACTGCAGGGATGTGGGTCGATCAGGTTAGAGAGAGTCACCCATTGCTCGAGAGACAGTTCCTCCGCTCTGACGCTGGCCTTCAGGCCTATCGACTCAAACAGTCTAACTGCCCGCTCACGATCGACGGGAAGATTGTTGTGAAGCTGCTTTCGGCGCTGCGCAAATCCCTGTTTCACGGTGGCAGCATAGACCTCTGGCGAATGCAGTAGCAGTTCATCAACCGGTCGACGATCAAATCGAAGGATCGTTGAATCTACCGCCGGCCTCGGATGAAACGGCGCCGGGCCGATCGTTTTTAGAGTCGTGGCGCGCCAGCGTTCCTGGAGCATCAAACTGAGAACGCCATAGTTTTTTGATCGAGGTTCTGCGACGAACCGATCTCCCACCTCCTTCTGCACCATGATGATCGCCTCGCTGATCGGGCTGGGCGCGTCCAGGAAACTACGCAGAATCTCGTTTCCACAGGAATACGGGAGATTCCCGATAAATTTCACTCCCCCTTCAAGAAAGAGTGGACGAACATCAAAGGTGGTGGCGTCGGCGTGAATCACCTCGGCACCCATTGGGCCGAATTTCTCCTCCAGAAACTCTGCGAGCCGACCGTCCTTCTCCACAAGAATCAGCCTTCCGACTTTTCCGGCAAGATGTTCTGTCAGAGCTCCAAATCCTGGACCCACTTCGATCACTGTGTCTTCCGGCCCTGCAGCGAGTTGCGCGGCAATCCAGCGTGAGACATTCTCGTCGACAAGGAAACTCTGCCCGAGCTTGCGACTCGGAGCCAGGTCAAAGCGCTGCAGCAGGGTCTGAAGTTCTGACAGGTTCACTGTTCGGCATTATCAGAGAGACTTCCGATAAATTCAATCATCGCCGTCACAAACCCTTCACGAAACGGCATCCTGGCCCATTGGCCATGTTTCGCACCGTGGGACCATGACGAACTGATTCTTCTTCCCGAGGATCGAATTTCTCCCTGAATTGGACATAGCGTTGTCCGGGCCGGTCAAATTCTCCATCGGTCACGAGAATCGGTGGCGTCTTTTCCGCCAGATGAGTGATCGGCGATCCTTTTTTATACATCTCGGGAATCTCATCAAGTTCGCCTCCAAAAAAGATTACACAGGTCTTCACAGATCCCCCTTCGGTCTCTTTGACTCGCGCAACCTGCTCAACCCCCGTTCCCATGATAACTGCGGTAATGACTTCATCGGAGATACCGACATAATTTTCGCCGTCCTTGAAAAACTTATCACCGTGGGTCGTCGCAACCACGGCAGCGGGATGTCCGCCAGCCGACCCTTCAACCATAGCGATTTTGTCCGGATCGACCCCACATGCCTCCCCGTGGCTCCGCCACTATCTTTCAGCGGCCTTGCGATCCAGAACCGCTCCGGGAAACTTAGCTTCGGTGGCCAGGCGATAGTCGATGTTTTCGACAACGAAACCTGCCTTGGCAAGATCACGAGCGACTGGCTCAAAGGCCTCCCGACTGCCACCGATCCATCCGCCTCCCCTGGGTCAGCACGATACCCGCGAGGATTTTATCGTTGCCCGGGCGAAACCAGCCCAGTTGGACTTTCCGCTCATCGAACTGCGCGTAAGCCACACCGCGCCAAAACTTAAAGTCAGCACAGACCGAAGACCCGAGCGCGACAAGCGCCAGAATATCGAAAAACACTCTCATAAGCCATTACCACACATCTTGCAGAACCCGGCCTTGGGATCATGACCGCGGTGGCCGCACTCCCCACACACCCGGTTGTCTGGCTGAATTTTTCGCATGCTCATGTTCAACTCGCCGATCACGATACCCGTCGGCACGGCGATGATTCCAAAACCGGTCAGCATGATGACTGTCGCGATCATTTTACCGACCACGGTGATCGGCGTGACATCTCCATATCCCACCGTCGATATCGTCACGATAGCCCAGTAAACCGACTGAGGCACATTGCTGAAGCCCTCATTTTTCCCAAGAATACCCTCCACCAGATACATCAAAGTTCCGAGAATCGCGGTCACCGCAAAAACGCAGAAAAGGAACACGGTGACCTTGGGCAGGCTGGAGCGAAGTGCATTGATCAGCAAATTAGCCTCTCCCAAGTAGCGAGCCATTTTGAGCACTCGAAAGATTCGCAGAAGTCTCAGGATGCGAACCACAACGAGGTAGTGAACGCCAAAATTCAAAAGCGTGAGATAAGTTGGAATAATAGAGAGTAAATCAACGATCCCAAAGAAGCTGAAAATGTAAGTTCGTTTCTTTCTCACGACCCAGATGCGAACCGCATATTCGATCGTGAACAGAATCGTAAAGATCCATTCTGTGAGCCGGAACAGATCGTGATGGCGCGAATCAAGCGCCTCAACACTTTCTAGCATCACCACGAGGACGCTGACTCCAATCAACCAGAGAAGAGCAACGTCAAATGCCTTACCCGACCTTGTGTCGGAGAGGAAAATGATTCGCCACACCCTGTCCCGGAGCGACTGGCTCTGGTGATCTTTGGCGCAGTTCGCGAGGTCGTTCCACATGCTCATCACTAAAGCACTCGATTGAGGCTCCATGTCAAGTATCTAAGGGCTGGCATCGCCACCGGTTTTGAAAGCCCTAACCTTATTTTCACCTTTTCACCACTACTGCATGTGCCTATCGTCTTACTATCTCAAAGAACCTTCCGCTCTATGTCCGATCAGACCACTGTCCCAGAAGAGCTCGAGGCCGACGATGTCACCGCAATCGATGAGCTTCGCGCCGCCTACGACCAATTGCGCCAGGAACTAGCGAAAATTATCGTTGGGCAGGACGCCGTGATCGAACAGCTCTCGATCTGCTTGTTTGCCCGGGGGCACGCCCTCCTCATGGGAGTTCCAGGTCTCGCGAAGACCCTCCTCGTTTCACGGCTTGCCGAAACGATGTCACTTACTTTCAGCCGAATTCAATTCACTCCGGACCTGATGCCCATGGACATTACCGGGACAGAGATCCTCCAGGACGACGGCAGCGGTAGGCGGGGTTTTGAATTCTCCAAGGGGCCGGTCTTTGCCAACATTGTCCTTGCCGACGAAATCAACCGCGCACCCTCAAAAACCCAGGCCGCGATGCTGGAAGCCATGCAGGAACACCGAGTGACAGTGGCAGGCCATTCCTTCGAACTCGAACAACCTTTTTTCGTCTTGGCGACGCAGAACCCCATCGAGCAGGAAGGCACCTATCCACTGCCGGAAGCGCAACTCGACCGTTTCATGTTCATGATCGGAGTCGACTACCCAAGCCGCGAAGAGGAAATCGCCATCGCTCGTACCACGACCGGCGCCACTCTTCCCAACCTCGAACACATCCTTTGCGGCGAAAAGATTCTGAAATTTCAGAACCTAGTACGCCGTGTTCCAGTAGCGGAACACAATTACCACTTCGCCGTCGACCTCGTCCGCCGCACCCGCCCCGATTCTGACGACGCTCCCGACTGGATCGCCCCTTACGTCGGCTGGGGTGCCGGTCCCCGCGCCGTCCAGTATCTCATCCTCGGGGCAAGAGCCCGGGCAGCACTAAACGGCAGTTACATGGTGCGTCAGGAAGACATCATTGCCGTTGCCGAGCCAGTGCTCCGTCACCGGGTCATCAAGACCTTTACGGCAGAATCGGAAGGCATTACCTGCCGGTCGATCATTGCCCGCCTCGTCGAAGAACTTTCGAGCGAGATCTGAATTGATTCAACGCCGTGCAAAACTCCACATCAACGCTAATCCTGCGTGCCTGAGCCCATCCAACGCGACTTTCTCGACCCGGCGGTCCTCGGACGCCTCATGGGGCTTCCGCTGAACTCCCGGCACCCCATGGTTGGAAGTGTCTCAGGACGACACCGGAGTCCAGTGAAGGGATCAGCTCTTGAGTTCGCCCAGTATCGTAAATATGTGCCGGGTGATGACACCCGCCGTCTCGACTGGCGAACCTGGGGGCGTACGGATCGATACTACATCAAGGAATTCGAAGCGGATACGAATCTTCGTCTTTGCTTCATCGTAGATACCAGTGGGTCGATGGCTTATGGTGAAGAAGGAAATACACGCCTCGACTACGCCCGCCGGATTGCGGGCACCCTCGCTTATCTCGCAGCACAGCAGGGTGATGCCGTCGGACTCTACAGCGGCTCCAAAGATTTCGAGCACGAGGTCCCCGCCAAGCGTGGACCGATTCATCTCGGAATCATCTTCAATCAACTGGGACAACTGAACGCCAATGGCGAGTCCGGCCTTGTAAGCAGTATCCACCAGGCCGCTGAGAAGATTTCCCAACGAGCCCTTATCGTAATTGTATCCGACCTCCTCTTCGAACCTGAGCCTTTGCGGGAGGCTCTGCAGCACCTTCGCTTTCGCAAGCATGACGTCGCTTTGTTTCATTTGCTGGACCGACAGGAGTTGGATTTCGACTTCGATCGTCCGACCCGCTTCGTCGACCTCGAAGGAGGCCCTTCCCTTCTTGCCGATCCTTCACTGATCGACCGTCGTTATCGAGAGGCCCTCACCAACTATTTTAAGACGGTCGATGAAATCATGAATCATTCGGTAATCGACTATCATCGAATTCTCCTCGATGAGCCCTACGAACAGGTGCTGGCCCGATTTCTCATGGGCCGGAACCCGAAAACAGCGCGGAGTGCCCGATGAGTTTCCTTCAGCCCCTCCTCCTCGCCGGCCTTCCACTGGCTCTGCTGCCGCTCATCATTCACCTGATCAACCGGCATCGACACCGAACGGTCGAGTGGGCAGCCATGCTTTTCCTGTTGGACGCTCGCAAAATGAACAAGGGAATGGCCCGTCTCAGGCAAATCCTCATTCTTTCCATGCGGGTCCTTGCCGTCGCCATGCTGATCTTTGCGGCCAGCCGTCCCCTCTCCGGCGGCATCCTTGCCCTTACGGGTGGCAAGGCTGACACCGTCATCGTTCTTTTAGATCGATCAGCCAGTATGGAGCAACAGATTCTGGAAACTGGCGAGTCCAAACGCCTTGCTGCTCTCGACAAACTTACAGATCTTCTCGAAAAAACAGGTCAAAGCAGCGAGATTGTCCTCATCGATAGCGCCACGCTCAAGCCTGTTGTGATCGATGATTCCACCAATCTTGCGGAACTCCCCCAAACCGACGCCACCTCGACTGCCGCTGACATTCCTGCGCTACTCCAGATTGCAATCGACTATCTGGTCACCAACGAATCAGGACGAACCGATATCTGGGTTGCCTCGGACCAGCGGGAGTCCGACTGGAAACCGGCATCAGGACGCTGGCAATCCCTCAGGACGAAGCTGGCCGCCCAGAAAAATGTCAGGCTTTTCCTCCTCAACTTTCCAGAAGCCAGCACATCCAATTATTCAATACAGGCATCCAACGTGCAGCGAATCCAAACCCCGGAGAACCTTCAACTTATCTTCGATCTTAGAGTCGGCCGGGAGGGTCTGGATGAGCCCCTCGAGGAGGTCACACTTCCGGTCGAGTTCATCATCAACGGGACACGCACTGTGCAAGAAGTCACCCTGATCGATCGTGAAGCCGTTTTGCAGGGACACACCATCTCTCTCGGGAACAGCGATGAACGCGGCTGGGGGCAAGCCTCGCTCCCCGCCGACGACAACCTGCGCGACAACATCAGCTACCTCGTGTTCGACGATCCCGCCCCAAGGAAGACAGTGATCGTAAGCGACGATCCAGACACTAGAGACGCTATTATCGCTGCCGCAAAAGCTCCCGTCGAAATTGGAGCAACTTATGATGCTATTGCCCTGGATGAAACGGCAGCAGCGCAGGTCCCCTGGCAGGAGACTGCTCTCTTATTTTGGCACGCGCCTCTTCCTTCCCCCGATTCAACCGAGGCCAAGTTACTGACACAGCACGTCAAATCAGGCAGGACCCTCATCTTCCTTCCACCGGAAACAAGCGAAGTGGGTGAAAGTTTATTCGGTTTTTCGTGGGGTAAATGGCAGGAGAGTTCCGGGACTCCACTTGAGGTTGGCTGGTGGCGCACTGAATCCGAGCTCCTGGCCAATACCAGAAATGGAGCCCCCTTGCCTTTAGGTGACCTCAAGCTCTCTAAAACCCGTTTTTACACGAGCGAAAGCCAGCCCCTCTTGAAACTGGAATCTGGAGAACCAGTTATTTCCAAACTTATCACCGATCAACTTGGTCCAACTGCCGGTAACATTTACATCTGGGGAACGCTTCCGAGGACAGATCATTCAACTTTTGCGACTGATGGCGTCGCTTTCTTTGTCATGCTGCACCGGGCGTTAGATCCGGGGGTCAACTCCGTCTCCCGGGCCCAAAGTAGAGATGCCAGTGAAGGCACGCTGCCGGCCCTTAATGTGATCAGAAGCTTGTCTTCTCCCGACCAATCCCCCTTGCATCCAGATCTCAATGCCGGGGCTTACGAAGTCACCCCCCTTCGGGGCGATCCTCTCCTTTTTGCGCTGAACCGCCCGAACTCGGAGGATTCCGCGAAAACTCTCACTGATGAGGGAATCAAATCTTTACTTGAAGGAGTCGACTACCGCCAGATATCTGACGAACTCGGTAGCGGCTCCTCCCTCGCCGCTGAGGTCTGGCGCGCCTTCCTTCTCGCCATGGCGCTTGCCTTGATCGTTGAAGCGGCCCTCTGCTTGCCTCCGAAGCCGGGACCCGAAAGTTCGCCCCTCCACCTCAGCCCGCCTGCCCGCCAGTCGTCCTGACTCATACTCGACTGTTTACTACGCACTATCCTGTGACTCTCACCAACAGCGAACTGACTTTCACCTGGACTCCGGTAACGACCGTCCTTGGAACCGTCATGGTCGTGGCGACGATCGTCCTGAGCTTCATTATCTGGCAGAGGAGCAGCTATTCGACCGCTCAGGGTTTTCTCGAACTCCTTCGCGTGATCGTTATTCTTTTCGTCGCCCTGACGCTCAATCAACCCGAGTGGCGGGAGACCTTTGATCCTGACGAATCACCAGTCATCGCAGTTCTGCATGACATCTCCGGAAGTATGGAGACTCGCGATATCATCACTGATGAATTTCCTGGCGACGCTGCAGCGTCACGGGCAAGTTTCATCGCGCCTCTTACTGAAGAGTCCGCCTGGCTCGAACTTCAGGACAGTTTTGACATCCAGATTCAGCCGTTCTCTGCCCCTGGAGATAACAGCAGGACCACAGACTTGTCGAATGCACTAAGCGAAGTTGCCGAACAGTTTGCCAGCCTCCGTGGTGTTGTCCTTATTTCCGACGGAGACTGGAACACAGGAGAACCTCCCGCCCGCATCGCCACTCAACTCCGCCTTCGTGATATACCCGTCTTTACGATTCCAGTCGGGAGCGAAAATCGACTGCCCGACCTGGAAGTTACCGCTTTCGATGTCCCTACTTTTGGTATCGCCGGAAAACCGGTCCGCCTTCCATTCACGCTATCCAGCGCGCTTCCAAGAAGCCATCCGACCAACATAGAAATTCGAAGCGACGAGGGCGAAACGATACAATACAGCCTCGAAATTCCCGCTATGGGCAAGGTTCAGGACGCGGTTCTCTGGACTCCGCAAAGTGAGGGCGATTTTGAGCTGACGCTTACTCTGCCCTCCATCGACCAGGAGCATACTGACGAAAACAATACCCTAACGGCTCCAATCGCGATCCGACGGGAAGAGCTGAAGGTCCTTCTGATCGAATCCTTTCCACGCTGGGAATACCGCTACATCCGCAACGCCCTCGAACGTGATCCGGGAGTCGAGATCAGCTGCCTCATGTTTCACCCCGATTCGGAAA
>PKCI01000067.1 GCA_002862135.1 Verrucomicrobiota bacterium
TCTAGGTCATACTAAGGACATGCTGGTTACCTGTCAGCAAATGTCCGAGGCTGAGGCGCTGCGGTTTCCTACCGGCGCTTCCGCCGAGCCCTACATGGATGAAGCTGGGCGTCGCTGTGCTCTTGAGATCCGACGCCTGTGCCCGTCCCCTGCCACGGCCGAGATTTTCTGCGGTAAGGGCAACAATGGTGGTGATGCTCTCGTCATAGCCCGCTGGCTGAAACGCTGGGGCTGGCGAACAAACCTTCACTTCTCTCACGGACGAGACAACATTTCCGACCTTGCCCGCATCAAGCTGCAGCAATTCGATGAAGAACCGGAGCACGACTCCTCCGCGAGTGAGCGAGTCATTTGTGTCGACGGGCTCCTCGGTATCGGAGCAACCGGGGATCTCCGTGGTGGCATTCGAGAACAGTCCGACCGTATCAACCAGCTTCGCAAAGAAAGATGGGCCACCTGCTTCGCCGTTGACATCCCCACGGGGTTGAACGCTGACACAGGTGAAGCTTACGAAGGGGCCGTCATCGCTGATGTGACCCTGACCATTACCTATGCCAAGGCAGGTTTTGCTTCCGATCAAGCCATCCATCACGTGGGGCGACTCGCACTAATCCCTCTCGACATTACCGTCGACGACGGCGTCACGGAAGTGGACTTTCTCTTTCCGAGCAATCTACTCCCCCGCCTGAAGCGTCGCGGCTTCGACACGCACAAGGGAGCCGCGGGACGAGTTGCCCTCATTGCCGGTTCGCGCGGGCTTAGCGGAGCCGCTGCCCTCGCTGCCTCAGGCGCCTCGAACATCGGCGCAGGACTGGTCACGGCTCTCGTTCCGGAGAATGCTTACGAAGTCATCGCCGCCCAAACCCCGACTGAGGTCATGGTCCGCCCCGGGCGCACTCGCAAAGCGATTGACCAACTCAACCCTGACGTGATCGCAGTTGGCCCTGGTCTCGGTAACGAAGTCCCGGCCGAGCTCATTGAATTGATGCTCAATCACCCGGCTCCAATGGTGATCGATGCCGATGCTCTCAACGCCCTGGCAAAACATCAACTCGAACCGACCAAACTTCCCTCGAATCGCGTCCTCACTCCCCACCCCGGCGAGCTCGCCCGGCTCACCGAAAAAAACGATAACCGCGTTTCCCTGACCCGCCATCTCGCTGACGAGTGGGACGTTACCTTGCTTCATAAAGGCGCACGCTCCGCCATTGCAACCCCGGGGTCACCTGTCGAACTCAACACCACCGGTCATCCCGGCATGGCGAGCGGCGGCATGGGCGACGTGCTTACCGGCATGTGCGCCGGCTTGATCGGTCAGGGCGTCGCTCAACATGACGCAGCCTGCCTTGGCAGTTGGCTGTTGGGAAGGGCTGGCGAGCTCGGTTCAATAAGCGGTCGCTGCGCCAACGAATCCGTGACGGCCCGCTCCGTGGCCTCCCATCTTGGGATTGCTCTACACGAACTTCAAACGGGGATCACTGGCTGACGAGCAGCGTTTCAAACCAGCGAAAAACCTTCATTCGAAGCCTGCCCAACACTCCCAAAGTGATGAACTGAAGCATGCCGAGACTATGGCAGACCATCCTGATTGTTGAACCGCTACCCGACTTCTCTGCAACCTCCGCATTTACCTTATCGGCGATACATCCCCGCCCCAAGCTGGGCAATAGAACTGTAAAGAGCACAAATAAGAGGAAGCCAGAAAAGAAAACCAGTCACTCTAGCTGTCCATTAGTTCGCAGGTAAGCAATGGCCAAGTAAAGAGAACAAAAGAACAAAAAAAGGATCACGCCGAAAATCACAGAGAGCTTGACCCACTTTTTTGCCTTTCTCGAAGCTTCCTTGGCTAAGGCAACGTCTCCTGCCTCAAGAAAAGACTGAACCCTGGTGGCGTAGATGATTGCCGGGATAGCAAATGGCCCGAAGAAAAGAAAAACGCAAAGGATCGACTGCCATAGGTAGGTCGGCACCTTTTCCATTCGTGCTTGCGAATCTGGTGCAGGCGTCAGAGCCGGAGAGCTGGCCGCGGCTGCCGTCGTAGCCGCCGCTGAACTTGGTATCGGAGGAGGAGTCACTGCTTCAACTTCCAACCCGGTAGACTCGTCATTCTTGCCAGCAGTAGCCAGTTCAGGAACGTTTTTCAACGCGACCCAGTCGGTCATGGTGTCGTTCCAGACCAGGTCCGAGTCTTTGATCTGACCCGAACGGAACAAGTCGATCAATTCGCCCTCACTGACGGGCCCCTTCTGCTCTCCTCCGGATGCGTAATACCAATCCATTCTTTAAGTGGTGTTTAGCTTGCGGTCACAAACTTCAGGATCCGCTCCTGACAGTCATGCATTAAATCGCCATCCTTTTCAACCAGATCTCTGTGCCCATTCAAGTGAAGAAGACCGTGAATAATGTAGAGCAGCGTTTCCGTCTGAGGATCATGACCGTGACGAGGACCCTCCTGCCGCGCCGCGTCGACGCTAACGAGAATCTCTCCATGATGAAACGTAATCACATCCGTGGGCGTCGGGTCATCCATAAAACGACCATGCACCTCAGCAATCGTTTCATCAGAAACCACAGAAACCTCGATTTCCTCTAGGCTCGGCAGTGGGGCCTCTCCCGGTCCGGCAGATTCGAGACAATGCGACAAGGCCTCGCGAGCTTTGACTGTGAGCCATTCAAAATCGAGTTCGTCGCAATCGGTGTGAGCAAACAGCTCAATCGAAGGGACCGGGTCAGCCATGCCTGCAGTAGATCCAAACTTTGATTCAGGACCCACTGGCCGCTTTTTCAGCAGGGTAACGCTCCTTCGACTCTTTCGAGTCGACCGCCACTTCTACCTTCTTTTTGAGACGCCCGGTTTTCTTCTGACGAGCTTTTTCTGCACCTTCCTCGATTTTCGGATACTCGATTCTGGTGTGCATCATACTGTGCAAGGTGGCCGCAAAGCTCCTCTTAATCTTGGCGAGGTCAGCCAGGGTCAGGGCCGCGTTGTCGAGCTGGCCGTCATTGAGACGATCACGGAAAATATTATCGATGAGCTCGTCAATCTTCTTCGGGGTCGGCTTCTCGAGACTGCGTGAAGCACTCTCGACTGAATCCGCCAGGCTGATGATAGCGCTCTCACGAGTGCGGGGGCGCGGGCCAGCGTAGCGGAAGCTTTCTTCATTAACTTCAGGAATGTCTTCCTCGTGTGCCTTGCCTTCCTTGACGGCGGCCTGCATCTCGTCACGCAGCTTGAGCGCTCGATGGTAGAAGTATTTGATCAACGAAGTGCCGTGGTGTTCGCGAATCACGGCGACAATATGCGGGTTAAGCTTGTGCTTGATCGCCAGGTCGACGCCGTCCTTAACGTGAGCCATCACGACGAGCGCACTCATGCTGGGCGTAAGTTCGTCGTGAGGATTCTGTCCGTCGCCGATATTTTCAACAAAGTAGACCGGCTTCTTCATCTTGCCGATATCGTGGAAGTAGGAACACACACGGCACATCACTGGACTGGCATCGATGGCCTCCGCGGCTGTCTCGGCGAGAGTCGCCACGACGAGACTGTGGTGATACGTGCCCGGTGCTTCGATCGTCATCTGTTTAAGCAGCGGATGGTTCAGATCTGCCATCTCGATCCAGGACACGTCAGTGGTGATGCGGAAGGTCGCTTCAAACAAAGGTAACAAGCCACTGACCACGACCGCCGTGAGTGTTCCCACGAGAATGGCCGAGAGTGCCTGCTTGGCAACCATTTCCCACTGCTCGGCGGGAGCGGCAAAACCAGGCCACTGGATTTGCCCGAGGGTAAAGGCCAAAAGGACACAGGCCACGCCCGAGTAGACGCCGGCACCCACGAGGCGACTGCGGCGGCGAACGCGATTGGTGAGGTAAAGCGCAACGAAACCGCAGATCATCGAGAAGATCACAAAGAGGAAAGCGTCATTCTTGGGCACGGTCATTCCGCCAAAGAGACTCGCATAAACCACAGCAAAAGTGCCGTGACGCCGCCCAACCATCAGCGACAGCACAATGGGCGCATAGATATGGGGCTCAACAAGAAACTTGAATCCACCTTCAGGCGCAAATGTCATCGCGACGTATTCGCTCAGTTTCACCAACAGCAACTGAGTCAGGATCACCGAGAGCATCAGAGTGATCTTGGAGTTTTCGGTGAACGACAAGGCCAGGCTCACGTGCCAGTGCACCATCATGGTCGCCGTAATCACAGTGATCACCACGACCGCTTGGAGCGGGTTGTCCGCAAAAATCGAAGTCGCGCTGGAGGAGAAAATCACCCAGGCCGACACCAGTGTCGCGAACAGGAAGAATAGCAAGCCACGGACTTGCCAGCCCGAACGTACCATTTCGGACATGGCCGTTTCGTTCGGCTTGCGGCGTTTCTGCCCACTCGAGAACCCGCGGCTCTTGAGACGCTTCTGGGAAAAGAAATGAAACATGTTTGTGTGCGGAACCCTTTCCTAAATCAGGAGGCCTTGCGAGATCGCCTCCCGGCTCCAGGAGTTCGTGTTTCAGGGATAGATACCGCGTTTTGGCCCCCGAAACAACCGCGAAAATGTGGCTAATATGTCCGTTTGAACATTATTTAATCAGCATGCAATCCCCGTAGGAAAAGAAGCGATACCGCTCTTCCACCGCCTTTTGATAGGCCTCCATGATCAGTTCGCGACTCGCTAGGGCGCTTACTAGCATGAGTAAAGTCGACTTGGGGAGGTGAAAATTAGTCAGCAGAGCGTCCACCACCTGGAACTGGTAAGGCGGGTAAATAAAGATATCGGTCTCCCCCGTTCTCGCCTTGAGTTGTCCATCGTGAGCGCAGCTCTCAAGCACTCGCACCACAGTCGTACCAATGGCGAAGGTGCGTTTCGCTCTCTCGATATTCCTCACTGTCTCAGCGGTGAGATCGAAGCGCTCGCTGTGCATGTGATGCTTAGTGAGGTCGTCATCGGACACGGGACGGAAGGTTCCGATTCCCACATGTAGGGTCACAAAACTGTGCGGCAGCGACTGCAGCATTTCATCGGAAAAATGCAGACCGGCAGTTGGAGCAGCAATAGCGCCGGCCTCTCTGGCAAAAACCGTCTGGTAGCGCTCACGGTCGTTCGCGCTATCTGGCCGGTCGATATAAGGAGGGAGAGCGAGGTGGCCATGGGCATCTTCATCCGGTTCCCGGTCAAATTCGATAATGCGTTCTCCCCCTTGTTCGCAAATCTCAACAACCGTGCCGGTGCACTCTCCAATCTCAACCGTGTGGCCGATCTTGAATTTCTTGCCCGGACGAATGAGACACTTCCAACGCTTCGGTCCCAACATGTCGACACGAAGGACTTCCTTCCTTCCGTCGTTGGAGAAATAACGCGCCGCCACAACCCGGGTGTCGTTTAAAACGATTCGATCATCGGCATCAATGAAATCGGAAAAGTCGGCAAACCGCTGATGCAAGATTTCACCGCTCTGGCGGTCGATCACCATCATTCGCGACTCTCCCCGCCGCTCGGGCGGACGCTGCGCGATCAACTCGTCGGGCAGCTCGTAATCAAAGTCACTGGTTTGCATCGGACAAGACTTGCCCAGACTTTTAAAATGTCCACCCTTGAAGAATTTCAGCGACAACGGGCTAGCGACATCACGGCAAAGGCCGTGCCGTAGGGCTGATGATACGAGTAGAACGGGAAGTCCCACCAAGAGCCGTCTTTCTCCTGCAACTCTATAAGAATCCCGCCGAACATCTCACCGTATTGCTCGCGCTCCTTGTCAGGGAGGAGTTCAAGGTTTAGCGCCGCGTAGTAGTGGCCGTAATAGTAGAAGTAGCCAGCCACCGCGAACCAAGCTTCATGAGGACGCGGACGCTTACGCCCGATGTCGAGCCAACCGTTTCGAGCAGCGAGTCGATCAAGCCACTCGCAAATCACCTCGTCGGTGATCGCTTCGTCCCCCCAGAGGCGAAGTGCGTAGTTGCAGGCCTGGGTGCGGCCAAGACTGCCGCCGGCGCGATTGATGTCGCGCATAGGACGCGACTTGAGATACTCGCCGTAAAGGTAAGTGTGGTCCGGCTTGCGCTGGCGATTGATCGACTTGATCGCGCGGTCGAGCAGTTTCTCTGGAATCTCAACACCAGGCAGATCTTTCGCTTCGTGGAAAGCAACCAGGCAGGTAGCCGTGGTGAATGAAATCGAACTCGAGGAAGGTTTTGCCGTGCCAATCCGAAAGTCGTAGTAGCCCCATCCGCCATCGACTGACTCGTAACGACTGAGGCGATCGACTTGGTTGTTGATCAGGTCGACGATAGCCCTCTTCTCCTTTTTGCTGGCGCGTGGATAAAGATCAACTAAAGCCTGAATGCCATAGGCATGAGTCCACACGTTGTAAATCGCATCAACTGTGGCCCGCCGAACCTCGGGCAGCTCTTTCATGAGGTAAGCCGCCCCTTTATCCAACGCCTTTCCGGCAGGTGACTCCGGATTATCAGCGAGCCCAGAGTCGGCCAAGGCCGAGATCGACATCGCTGTCACCGCACTTCGGAAGGCATCGTGCGCTCCGGGAACCGGCGCGTAGATATTGAGACCTTTCGTTTGGCGCGCTGAACCCCAGCTGCCATTCTCATTCTGGTCAGAAACGAGGAAGGCAATCCCAAGCTCAATAGACTCTTCAATCGAGCCGGCCCGAGGTGGCTCCGGTTCAGTTTCATCCGCGGGGAGCAGTGGACAGGCCATCAATGCGGCCAGCCCGAACAGAAAATTGTGAGAAGCTCGAATCACTTCTTCTCCTCCGGCTTACTTCCCGGCTTGGCGGGTGCCTTTTCCTCGGGCTTCTTGTCGGCAGGCTCCTCTTTCTTCGCCTCCCCGACACGAATCTCATCTCCGGCTTTGAGCCCTTCGACAATCTCGATAAGAGAACCATTGCTGAGTCCGGTGCGCACTGTGCGCTTCTCACCATTCTTCATCGTTACCGTGGAAACTTTGCCTTTTGTCTCGACCGCAGATCTGGGAACGGTCAGGGCCTTCTCTTTGTCAGCGATTTCGATTTCGATATCGCCTTTCATGCCAGGCATAGCGCGAGCATTGTCGCGAGGTACGATGGAAACGATCGCATCATAAGTATTGTCCGCGAAAGGCACCCATGAGACAGTCTCAAGCTTGCCCTCAAATTCCACATCGGGATTCCACAGCAGCTTGAGCTTTCCACCGAGACCTTTCTTGAGCCCTTTGAGCTTGCTCTCCGGAATCGCGACACGCAGTTGCACCTCCTTCGGGTTAACCACCGTCATCGCGATCTCGTTCATCGAGAGCTTCCCACCAGGAATCATCTTGCGCTCCACCGTGGAGGCCGTCGTCCATTTGCCGCGCTGGCTCATGCCGTAATAGACCACGCCGTCATGCGGTGCCTTAGGAGCCATTTGGGCAAAGTCAGCTTCATATTCCTTGAGCGCGATTTCCATCTCATCAAACTCCCTTACCTTGGCTTCGACATCGAGCTTCATACGCTTGAGGGCGTCCTTGGTCGCCTTCTCGCTAGTCTCGTAATCAATTACCTTGAGCGTGTGGTTGCGCTCCAGACTTTCCTCCTCACGGGGAAGTTGCGTAGCCAAAGTGCGATCGGTGCGAGCCTCGGTCTGCTCCAGCGTCCACTTGTAGGAATCGACCGAATTCTTCTGGCGCTGCAGGATGATTTCCTCAGTTTCTTCGGTCAGGTCGTCTTCGTCATACATCTTCTGGAGCTGCTTTAGCTCCTCCTCCGCGTAGAGAAGATAGTTGCGTGACGACTTAAGATCTTCCTTGGCCGAGCGCTCGCGCATGGGAAGCGTCACCTTTTTGAAATACTCAAGGTCTTCTTCGGCATGCTCCATCGCGAGACGCGACTGCTCGAGCCTTAACGGCGTGGTCTGCTCGAGGTTCGCCAGCTCCTGTTCGGCAGTTTCCAGGTCGAGCTCCTTGAGAGGCATTCCGACCTTGAGTTCACGAATCCTTTTCTCGAGGGCCTTGGTCTCGAGTTGAAAGAGCAGATCGCCTTCTTTAACCTCAGTGCCATGGGGCACAGCGGTAACGAGGGTCAACTCCGTCCAACGATCCAGATCCATCGCGACTGGCGTCTGGCGCTTACTCTCGACAATACCGGAGAGCTTGGCCGTGATCCTAAACGGCTTAGCTTCAACCTTGTGAGTGGTGAAATTATCTCCCTTTTCAGCGTCTTCACCTTCCCTCTTCGCCGCTGCCTTGAGCTCGACCTTGGAGCCAGCAGGCTGCTCCTTCTTTTGGGCGGCGCGAAACGGCTTTTTTTTCGCAGGCGCCTCATTGGCTTCGGCCTCTTTTATTATTTTGACTGCAGGCGGTTTCTTCGCCGCAGATTGAGAAAGCTTGGAGAAAACCGGATTGCCACCAGCGATGAAAAGACACGACGCGACAGCGAGCAGGCGGAAGAAGATGGAAGTAGGCATTGGGTCTATTGAGTTTTGTTAATTAGCCTGAAGATAGAACCTCGAACGTTACGCGCCGAACACCCTTTGTGGAAAGATTTTTCCCGCCGCTTTCCTGTTTCCCGTATGACACGCGATTCACCTGCACCCTAGCGGTGATAAGGCTCGCCACGCATCACGGTATGAACACGATAAATCTGCTCGAGGAGGACGACCAGTGCCAGCTCGTGCTGCAAGGTGAGTCCGCTCAAGGCAATCACATGATCGGCTGAACGTCGCAACTCCTCGGTGTGACCGTCAGCTCCACCAATGAGCAAAGAAACCCGCTTCACCCCGTCCATCTGCCACTTTTCGACATACTTCACCATTTCGGTCGTAGTCCACTTTTCCCCACGTTCATCGAGAACCAAGCGCACCGAGCCTTCGCTAAGTTCAAGAAGACGCTGGCTGTTCCCCTCTTTGCCGGCATCCTTAGAGTCAAAATCCAGCGAGACCCGGGCATATCGACGCAAGCGTTTCTGATACTCCGCCACACCGTCTTTCGCGTAGCGCAGCGAAGGTTTACCAATTGCCGCGATTTGCCATTTCATTTTGCATCGAAAAGTGAACGCACCGAACTTGCAACCTGACCGGCTTCAACGCAAGGTCCCCATCCTGTGAGCGAAGAACTCCCATCCGAATATCTCGACCGGTTTTCCGGCGTCGCCCGACTCTACGGAGCCGGAGCGCTGCCGCGCCTGCTTAACGCACACATCGCGGTGATCGGACTCGGTGGAGTCGGCTCCTGGACTGCGGAAGCAATCGCCCGCAGCGGCATCGGTAACATCACCCTGATCGATCTTGATGAGGTCTGCGTCACCAATGTGAACCGCCAGCTCCCTGCTCACGATGGCAACGTCGGGCGCTTCAAGGTCAACGCCGTGGCCGACCGACTCAAGCTGATCAATCCCAAGGTCGTTATCCATGAAGAGGTAGCCTTCTTCACCGAAAAGAATGCCGACGACATTTTAGGCCGCGACTTCGACTGCATCGTCGATGCGATTGATGATGTGAAACAGAAGTCGTTCCTCATCGCCACCTGCCGTGATCGCAAACTCTCGCTCGTCGTGGCAGGAGGTGCCGGTGGCAAGCGAAACCCCGCCGCTGTCAGCACCGACGATCTTGCCTTCGCCACCAACGACCGCCTTCTCCGTCTCGTTCGCAAGAAACTGCGACAGAACTACGACTTCCCTCCCGAGAACACCAAGGCCCCTTTCGGCTTTCGCGCTGTCTTCAGCACCGAGAATGCCAGGTTTCCCTGGGCCGACGGCACCGTCCGCGAAGAACCGGAACCAGGCAGTCACCTGCGCCTCAACTGCGATACCGGCTTCGGAACAGCAACACCGGTCACCGGAACCTTCGGCTTTGCTGCCGCCTCCGAGGCCATTGCAGAAATTCTGACACATCCGGCATCAGGAACCCCCGATCTATCTTCAGCGGCTGACTGAAGAGACAGCCCCGCCCCCACGGAGAAGTTCAAATCCGGACGTCTAACGGACTGCAACAAGCACCCGAACCTGGTCGAGTTGTTGACCGCCGGACTGGAGGCGCAAGTTAAGCGTGCGCCCATCATCGCTCAGGAGCAGCTCATCGCTGCCATATTCTAGGCCGCGGACACGACTGAAGTCGCCTCCAGGATCTTGCATCGACGAGCCGACTGACAGGTCGGAGCTTTCGAGACGATCTGAGGAAAAAATCACCCCGACCACTTGATGCTCGAAAGTCAGGGATGCCTCGACACTTCTGTCATTGGAAGGACCGACCTGGAGAAGGTAGCTTCTCAGCTCACCTTCTGTCTCAATCGCTTTACCGGAGTTCGAAGCAACCGTGGCAAACTGTCCTGCCGGAAGAAGGTCCACTTCCAATTCGCCGGCGGGCTGGAACGATTCGTTTTCGACGAACACCCGAACCTCGCCCTCACCGGGCACCCGAGTCGGCTCAGAGCCGGGGAGTTCGATTCGAACATCACCAAGATTGGTTTCCACGCCGGAAAGCAGCTCCCAGGTCTTGGAGAAAGCCCGGGGGTTGTAGGGAATGTCGACCAGCTTGTCGCGGGTGTAGTCGGCCTTTACCGCTTCGAATTCGAAAAGACTGCGGCAGGTCGCCCCCTCATTCATGCATATGCCACCATCACCTGAGAGCACGAAAGCGTTGGTGAAAAACTCAGAACGTGCATCGATTCCGATCAGTGGTGCCTGCTCCAGCACGTTGATCCCACGAGCCTTCAGATTGATGGCATTGCCAGGCGTATTGGCCCGGGCCAGGGCCACACCGTAATAAACAAAAGCGGACCCGTCGTCGTCGACACGGAATGCCGCCGGACCTTCCACAGTCAACTCACCACCGGAGGAAAACTTCAGTGCAATCACCCCGGTAGAGAGTTCATATCTTCCAGGCAGGACTCCGCCGTTGGCACCTGGGGCTAAATTTCCTTTCCAGCGCACATCGTCGGAGGCTTTCACGAGTGACGCCACCGGTTCGTTGCCGATCTTCCGTGAAACCTGCTCGGCGAGCATAAAGGCGCCGAAAGCAAACACGGCGGCCACCGCGGCCATCTTGGCAATGGTGACACCCCACGGGAACGGAACCAGATTGTCGTCTCT
>PKCI01000009.1 GCA_002862135.1 Verrucomicrobiota bacterium
ACTGCCTCTTGACCCCACTCAGCCGTGTCAGCCCCGCTACAACCTGAGCCAGACGACACACCGACCGGCGAATTCGAAAACAGCCTCCGACCTCCGGATTTCGAGGAATTCTGCGGCCAACACAAGGTCAAAGAACGCCTCATCCTGATGGTTGAGGCTGCCAAGCAACGTGGCGACGCCCTCGACCACGTCCTCCTCTGTGGCCCTCCAGGGCTGGGGAAAACGACCCTAGCACACATTCTCTGCCGCGCTTTCGGAAGTGAAATCCACATCACCAGTGGTCCACAGATCGAAAAAGCAGGCGATCTCGCAGGAATTCTCACAACCATACAGCATGGTGACTTCCTTTTTATCGACGAAATCCACCGACTCCACCCGGCGATTGAGGAGTATCTCTACCCCGCGATGGAGGACTATAAACTCGATATTATGATCGATCAGGGCCCCAATGCGCGGTCGATTGCCCTGAACCTCCCCAAATTCACGCTGGTCGGCGCCACGACCAAAGCGGGCATGCTGACGCGTCCCCTGCTCTCCCGTTTTGGCATCACCAACCGACTCGACTACTACTCACCAGAAGAGTTGGTGACGATCCTGAAGCGCTCCGCCTCCCTGCTCTCCGTGCCGATCAAAGACGAAGGCGCCCTCGAAATCGGTGCCCGCAGCCGTGGAACGCCTCGAATCGCCAACGGCCTACTCCGTTGGGTTCGCGACTATGCCCAAGTTCGCGCCGACAACGTTATCACCCAGCAGGTCGCCCACGACGCCCTCTCCATGCTCGACATCGACGAAGACGGGCTCGATGAAATGGATATCCGAATTCTCAACGCTGTGATCTATAAATACAGCGGCGGGCCGGTCGGCCTCAATTCCATTGCCGTAGCAGTTGGAGAAGATGAAGCGACTATCAACGAAGTCTACGAACCTTTCCTAATCCTCAAAGGATTCCTGAAACGCACCCCGAGGGGGCGGACAGCCATGCCGCTAGCCTACCATAAACTCGGGGCTACGCCCCCTGAACGCCCCGACGGCGAACAACTCGACCTACTCTAATACTGTCATGAGCGAGTTCATCCTGCAAATCGAACAACTCCTGAGCGCCTACAGCGATCCCGAATACAGGTTCCTGCTCCTCGAGCCCATGATCTTCTGCGGAATCCTGACCGGGGTTGTGATGCTGATATTCGGCTACTTCATCAAAGCCCCGAAACTCAAAATTGCCGCCCTCATCGTTGTCGGAGCTTCCGCTCTCACCCACGTCCCCTACAACGACGCGCGACTTTCTGCCCAGCCGCGAATGGAGCAGGTCTACAAGATCAATTCACCGGCACGCATGAGGGAATTCAACTCAAATACACAGGAATGGATCGCATCCTCATGGAAATTCCGCCTGCTGGTTCTTGCCGCAGCGGTCACCATCATGATTGGCGTGAACCGCAATCGTATCGGTTACGGCCTCGGTATTGCCACCGCAGTTCTCGGACTCTTCGCCGCGAAAAATGCCATGTGGCTACACTACCAGGATGCGGTGGCCTATCATCCCAACCTGAGGAAACACGAGGCGCCAATTGATCAGCGTGAACGTGACTCCGCCCCTTCCCCGGCAGTAACAAACTATCAGGACCGCTCCGGAGACCGCGCACCAGCGCCGGCGACTGCCCAGCCGTACTCCCCCGCAGGACTGACCCAGCCGCTCAATGCCCATTCGAACGACACCGGTCGCATTCCTGCTCCGAAAGTTCCTGCTCCGAAAGCCCGGACGGTCACACCCGTGACGCGCTGAGTCGACTAATCTGCAGCATTCAGGTCAACCTCGTAAGAATCAACGACACGGCCTTCCACATCCCGAAGCTCGAGGAGGACATGCCTCGAGTCAAGGTCGATGGTCATGAGACCGAAATTCCGGCTCTGAAAATTTGTCGGACTGACCCGATGCCGATTTGGCTCACCTACTGTTCCGCCTCCAGCATTCGTCAACCCACTCGAGGTGATTTCATAGATCGGAAAGCCCGGGCTGGTCGGATCGTCAACTTTCAGCTTCATGATTTCACCCATGTGTCGATCGCCACTGATAAAAAATACCGGGCCGGTCGCCTTCCGTTTCAGCAGGTTCAGCATCCGTTGCCGCTCGTGGGGAAAGTTCTCCCACAGTTCCCAGCGGTGCTCTTGCGGCAGAAACTGAATACTGGTGGCAATGACCCTTGCATCCGCAGGCTCTTCTAGAACCTCTGCCAGCCAGGCCCATTGAGCTGCTCCTAGAATCGTGGCTGACTCATCCCTGTTCCGATCATAGGGACCGAGTCTGGTGCGCTCGCTCAGTTTTACCAGTGGCCCCCGAAAATAGCGAGTATCTAGGCGGATTAATTGCAGCACCCTGCCACCAGCCGACTTGATGTAGTCAACATCGTAGATCCCCGGTCGGCTGCGCGAGGCAGCATCTGCGGGAGTCTTGAAGAACCGGTGAAATTCCGCCTCGGCACCCTCGCGCATGGGATACTCCGCTCCTCCGTCGTTCACCCCGTAATCATGATCATCCCAGATTGCATAAACGGGACAAGTCTCCAGCAAGGTCTGGTAACCGGGTTTCTCTCCCAACATCTCGTAGGACTTTCTCATTTTCTCCATGTCCTCGGTATCGGCGTAGACATTATCGCCGAGAAACACGAACGCATCAGGCTGAGTCGCCACCACCGCTTCCCAGATCGGCTGCCTCTTTTTCTCGTCAGCACAGGAACCCATTGCAATTCGAATCTCATCTACTCCGTAAACAGTGCCAACAGCAGACAGGGCAAAGATTGCCATCGAGACCACTTCCAACAAAAGGCAGCGGAAATGTCCTTGGTTTGGGGGAAATATTAGAATTTGTTGCGCAGGCATAACGAAACCAAGCTAAGCCCAGCCGATGCTGCTTAAGCAAATAGTTTTCGCAAACATCTCCGTAATGGTTTAATTCGAGCCGAAATGTCACCCTCTACGTCGACAGAAGAAGCCCGCGCCAAGGCTGAAGAGCGCCTCAAGACGATCTTGGCAGGAGCTGGAAAGAACGCTTCGCGCCTGAAACTATATCGGGATTTTCTCAAGCTTGTCAGAAACGACATCAAGGATGCTCATCGCAACGGCATGGGCGGAATCGAAGTGTGCGTCTGTCGCTCTGCGCTGATGGACGTCCTCATTAACAATGTCTTTCATCACTGCCTAGAACTATCCGGAGCTGTTGAGAAAACCGGGGAACAGCACCCGATTACCCTTGTCGCCAGCGGCGGCTACGGCCGGGGCCATCTCAACCCCGGAAGCGACATTGACCTTCAGTTTCTTGTCCCCGATTCGAGCCACAATCTCCACGAAAGCGTTTTGGAAACCGTCAACCAAGTGTCCCTCATGCTCTTCGATCTGGGACTCGACGTGAGCTATCCGGTTCGATCCATCGGAGAGGCCTGCAAATTTGCCAATAAAGACCACCAGACCAAGACCACGTTGCTTGATGCTCGATTCATCACCGGAGACCGGACCCTGTTCGACGACTTTGAGGACGCCTTCTTTGAGCACTGCATTCGCGGCCACGAAAAGTCGTATCTAAATGAACGCAGCCACGATATTCGTTCCCGGCACGCCAAGAACGGCCGCACCATCCACCTTCAAGAGCCTAATGTGAAGGAAGGCTGCGGCGGCCTCCGAGATTATCACAATCTGGTCTGGGTCATCTGGGTGCTGAGGAAATCACGCGACCTTACGGCACTTGTCGAAGAGGACCGGCTCACTGAAATTGCATTCGAAGAAATCGAGGAAGCCTACGAATTTCTCATGCGCGTCCGCAACGAGCTTCACTATTCGCAGAAAGGGCGTTCCGGAGACATCCTCACCTTGCGCCTCCAGGGAATTGTCGCCACGAATCTCGAATATCCCGGCAAGAACATTATTCGTCGAAGCGAAGGCTTCATGCGCGACTACTACCGTCATACCCGAAACCTGTTTCATCATAGCACATCGCTGATGCAGACTTTCCGGCTTGAAGTGGTCGGCGACGACACCAGTCGGATTCCGGTCTTCAACTTCCTTGCCCGCCAGATTACCGGGGGCGAATCGTTCGACGGATTCTACGAAAAGGGTGGACTGATTTATCCTGAGAACGACAACATCTTTGCCGAGGACCCTAAGCGCCTCATGCGCTTCTTCCTGCACACTCAGCGTCGGCATCTGCGCACCAGCCCCGAAATCAGACGTCTCTTCAAACAGAACTGGCATCTCATCGACGGCAACTTCCGACGCAATAAATCGAATCGGGAAACCTTCGAAGAGATCCTCCAGAACCGCGGCCAGGTAGCCCATATTCTCCGGCGCATGCACCGAAACGGTTTCCTCGGTCGCTACCTCCCGGAATTTGGAAAGCTGACCGACCTGGTTCAACACGAGTTTTTCCACCGCTATTCTGCCGACGAGCACACTTTGCGCTGTATCGATGTGCTGGACGGGCTCATCCATTCAGAGGATCCCAAGAAGCAATTCTTCCGCAAAATTTTCCAGGACATGGAGGATCCCGTCGCCATCTACATCGCACTGCTGATGCATGACACGGGTCGGGCTGAGGAAGTGCGACATCACGAAGACGCCAGCGCCATTCTGGCCGCCAAGGTCTGCAAACGCCTCCGCTACACCGGGGACCGTCTGCGCCTTATCATGTTTCTCGTGGATCATCACCTCACCTTCTGGCGAACCGCTACGACCAAGGATATCAGTGACCCTAACACAATTGCAGATTTTGCCGGGGCCGTGAAGAACACCTACGCAATGGAGGCTCTGCACCTCTTTGCCTACGTCGACTCAAACGGCACCAACGAAGAGGCTTGGAACGACTGGAAAGCCTCCTTGATGCGACAACTTCATCAGTCCACTGCTGAGTTCTTTAAGGATCGAAAATCCTTTCAGAACCAATTCAATCGTCCCAAAGAAGCAACCAAGCAGAAGGTCATAAGTAAATTGCCCGACGCCTACCTTGAAGAAGTAGAAGCTCACTTTAAAGCCATGCCGGAACGCTATTTTCGCCACCGCGGTTCGACCAGTATTGTCCGCCACGTGAAACTGTTTCACCGTTTCTTCAAATCGGTTCACCGGACCACTCACGATGCCATGGTGCCAAAGTTAGGATGGGAAGCTCGTCCAGACGAAGGATACAGCCTTCTCGAAGTAGCTGGCTGGAACCGCCATCTCCTGCTTCCCAAGGTCGCCGGAGCACTGGCCGCCCGGAACCTGAACATTCTCTCTGCCGATGTTTTCACCCATTGCGACGATTTGATTTTGAACATCTTCCGCATCTGTACTGCAACCCTCAATCCGGTGACTTCCCCCCGCGAAATCGAACGAATCGAGAAGATGATGCACGATGAATTCAGCGTGGACGAGTGTGTTGTGGACTTCGAATCGCTGATCGAAAAGCAGGCCGCCCCGTCTGTCACTCAGGCGGAACCACCCAACTTTGATATCCCCCAGCGGGTCATTCTTTCCAACGATCTCGAACCGGAATCCACCGTGCTCGAGATCCAGGCCCAAGACCGTATCGGATTGCTCTACGAGATCTTCACGATTCTCGGCAACGTTGGTGCCGAAGTTCTCAACGCAAGAATCAGTACTCAGGCCGGCGCTGCCATCGACCGCTTCTTTCTCGTCGATTCAGCCAGCGAGAAAAAGATTTCGGATCCGGACCGGCTCAGCGTAATCAAAGAATCGATTCGTGAATGCCTCGACGTCAAACCCTCCGTCGATGCACTCCACTAGGCCGACACATGGCTTCCCGGTGCTTCATTCTCCTCCCGCCCCTGTTCGTAGGCCTCAATAATCCGTGCCACAACCGGATGACGAACTACGTCCTCGCGCTCAAATCGAACGAAGGAGACTCCCTCAATTCCATGCAGAAGTGACATTGCTTCCAGTATCCCTGATTTCTTCTTGGGACGCAAATCGATCTGCGATGGGTCACCAGTGACGATACATTTGGAGTCTTCGCCAATGCGGGTCAGGAACATCAGCATCTGTTCGCGACTTGCATTTTGCGCCTCATCTAGAATCACGCAGGCGCGGTTCAAGGTTCGCCCTCTCATGTACGCAAGCGGAGCAATCTCGATCAGGTTTTTCTCGGCAAAACGAAGCGCCTCTGAACTATCAAGCATGTCATTCATCGCGTCGTAGAGCGGGCGCAGGTAGGGAAGCACCTTTTCCTCGAGAGCGCCCGGCAGGAAACCGAGAGCCTCGCCCGCTTCCACAGCCGGACGCGTCAGCATGATGCGATCGATCTGGCGGCTCTTGAGCAGATCAAGCGCATAAGCCATCGCCAGGTAAGTCTTTCCCGTGCCCGCAGGCCCGATACCGAACACAACATCGTGCGAGTTTAGAGCCTCGATGTAGTCTCGCTGGTTCTTTGTCCTTGGCGTTACCGCAGGTTTCCCTCCTCCACCAAGCAAGCGGGTATCGAACAGTTCAGAAACTTTTGCCATTTCCATATTGGTATTTGGTTTTTCAGGAGAGTTCTCGTGCGAACTATCAACATTGCCGGCAGCCGCCGCTTTCATCGCATAGCGGAAAGAATGAGGGGTGATCGCTCCACCACGACGACGAGCTTTCTCCAGGTCCGCGAAAACCGCCTGGCCAGCGCGGACGCTGTCTTCGTTTCCTTCGAACTTTACCCAGGCATCACGCGTCGTAACCGTGATCCCGAGTTGATCACCCATTTCCTTGAGCATGCCAACGTCGTCAGCAAAAAGGCTGTGAAGGAAATGAGGACTCTCAAACTCTAGTGTTTTTTCGGCCATACTATGTGGGGGGCCCCTTCGCACTATCGCGTTGACTATCTTCGTGGAAGAAAGCCTCACCAGTGGGCGGTCCGTGCCGGGGCACGCGATGAAACCTAGCGGTAGCCATAGACGAGGCCCCAGTCAACCGTGCCGCGGAACTCTCCGACACCGTCACCCTCGGGAAGAAATCCGGCAGCACGAGCCTCAGCGGCTGCTTTCTCCGGATCGTATTCTGCGATCACTCGGATGAAGTAGGTTGCCGTCTTCTGGGGCAGAACGCGACCGCCAGCGTATGAATTCTTTGCAAATGACTCCAGGCCCACGGAGTTACCGGAACTGTCGAAGATATCGACTTTAACAGAAGCACCCGGCCAGCTAGTCCCTGCCCAGAACCAGTATTCGTTACCGCGAAAGAGTTGGTGGCGGACAAGAAGCGGCTTTCCCGGCTCCACCTCGCCTGACCAATTATCTTCGCGAACTTCGAATCCCTGCCCCACGTAGGGAGTAGCAGCTTCCAGCGCGATAGAGATCGCCTCATTCACGAAAGCGTAAACCTTGCCTACCATAAGCAGACAAAGAGCAGCCAAAAGCCCGTAAGCCGTGAAGCCAAGCAGTTTGTTGGGTTGTCTCTCCAGAATCATGCGCCTAAAAATCAATTTTCAGCAGTGACGGGCGCGAAGTAGAATTCTTCGAGCATGGTCTGACTGATGTCGTGGAGTTCATTGATATCCTCCTCTGAAAACGTTTCTGCTCCGGTGATGACGCCTTCGAGACGGGCAAGGCCGGTGGAAATAGCGCGGATTTCTGGAGACGATTTTGATGGACCCTCCATGGAGGCCAGCATCTCGCGAAAGTGGACGATCAGCCCCGGCTGGTTAAGCAACTCAGCCTTATCCTCACTGTAGGCCTCGCCGATAAAACGGGTAACAACGTTTGTGCCCCGCAGCCAGCCACCAAGACTGACGAGCCCTGACATTTCTACATCACGGAGACGTTCCATGGTTTCCCGGACCGTCCGTTGAGTGTCGTCGAGTTCCCGTCGTATCTGATCCCAGTCCCTTCTATCGGCCGCCTCAACGATACCGAGGCTATGAGCCCTGACCGCGTTGGCCAATCCAAGTGACTCCGACAAGTTTAGGACCCGGTGCCCGATTGTCTTGATTTTCTCCTCATCCTTTGCCTGCACGGCAATAAAACCTTCTCCGATCAGCGAGCCGAAAGTGAGCGCAAGGATCGCTCGGTCGGTCGTCTTAAATTGTTTCTCCGGAATAGAAATGCTGTTCGACCATTCGGGTTCACCGAGTTTGTCCAGCACAGCAAAAATCTCAGCGGGAATCGGCACTACGACCTCATCCACGATCTCTCCCGGAAAGTTAGCCAGGTCCAACTGCTCGGGAGCATCGTTCTCAGCCCAAGCACCTGTCGTCGAAATCGTGAACCCTACAACCACAACAGCCGTGTGAATCGCGGATTGAATGAGGATATTTCGGGTCATTACTGAACTCCAGAATTATCGCAGAGATCCCGAAAGGTTCAATCATGCATCCCCTCGGAAAACCGCCATTTTCAAGCGTCCACAATAACCTCCAATCCTGTGGTCACAGAACCAGTCGGGCGGAGATTGCAGTTCCTCTGTCAAATTCGCCATCGCAAACGGCAGTTTATTCTCATCTGAAGGATCCGAATAGCCGGTGATCTCGCCCCCTCCAATCAACCTTTTGGCTGGCTCACCGTGGGAAAACTGGCGGCCTTTCAGATATTTATCCGGCAGGGGCAGACGGGTCACCAAATCATCGCAGTTCACCAGGCGCCAGATCCGACGATCCCGAGTGATCTGATTCAGATGGTTGTTCCCGATCTTCGGAGCTCCGAAGGTGCAGATTAGATCTGCATCAGATACAACCCCTCCAATCATAGCTACTGCGCCGCCAAGCGAGTGCCCCGTGAAAACCCATGGTCTCGGATATTGCTCAAGTTGGGGCCTAAGCCGACTCCAGAGACGCTTGAAAACCACGTAGAATCCCGAGTGAACGAATCCTGTCTCAGTTTCACCTTCCTGCCGGAAGCGCCGCCAGCTATGCGGGCGAAACAGCGCATTGAACATCCACTGGCGTTTGCGGGTTGTACCACGAAAGCAAACGATCGTCGCACCTTCCCCTTCCTTAGGCCTGTAAATCGACACATGATTTCCTATCGTATGGATAGAACAAACTTCTTCAAAATTCGTCCGTGCCTTCAGGATCAGCCCACGTTTCGGCAATTTACCCTCCTTGTCCCGAGGCTCTTCTCGACAGTCCGGAGTGTAGGCCAATCGACACAGCTCGCTCAGCCACCATGCGTTCACCGGGCAAAAGCCTTCCCTTTTAAAATCAAACGGAGGCATCTCCTCGTGCCCCTCAAAAAAGCACTCCTCCGGATCGAGCCCGAACACATCACTCCACTCTGCCACCGCCTTCCGAAGATGCCTGCCCAGTTCGGCAGTCTGCCTTTCCAGCTTTCGAAATGCCGGGAAAAGAACCATCACACAGTTACCAAAGAGACTGAAATATCTCCGCCAAAACAAACATCTACATCATTACCCTCGCGGCGTGGACGCTCATGGTAATTCCCCACATAAACTAACTCTTTATCACTAACCTGCTCATAGGCCACCAGCAAGGGATACTCCTCCTGCTCGCAGCGCACGACCTTCGGTTCCGGTTCACCCGGAGCAGGATGAGGCAGGTTCACGGTCCAGAATTCGCCGCGCTCCGTCTCCTCTTCGATAAAAGTGTCGAATGCCGCTTTGACCCATTGCGAGGCTCTCTCCCAGTCGAGTTTCAGGCCGCGCTTCATGAAGTGGGAAAACGCAGCCCCCTTGATCCCGGCAAACGCACCTTCGCGAACGGCCGCGACCGTCCCTGAAATCACAAAGTCATGTTTCCCCAGGTTACCTCCGTGGTTAATCCCTGAAAGAATCCAGTCCGGTCGCTCCGGCAAAAGGTGCGCCAATGCCACCCTCGTGCAGTCCGCCGGGGTTCCATGCACAGCGAATGACCTCTCGCCTTTTTGTTCGATACGGATTGGTGCATCCGTCGTCACCCGATGCCCGATCTGGGACATCTGATCAGCCGGAGCCACCAGCCAGACCGATTCAAAATAATCAGCGGCAATTTCTTCCAGAGCCTTGAGCCCATCCGCCTCAATTCCGTCGTCATTGGTCAATAGAGCAATCATCCTCAATCTTTGCCGCGAAAACGTTTTTGCCGGGCACCCGCTATGCGTCTATCTCTCACCTGTGCAACAAAGGCAAGAACTGGTTTACTTTGATCGCTACGCCGGAGAACTCAAACCGGAAGGCATCTATGGCGAAAAACCACTGCGATGGGCATACGAAACGGGGCTCGGTCGTTTCTGCCTCGAAGCTGCCATCAAGCAGCGATGGTTCTCAGGCCTATATGGGAAATGGGCAGACTGTGGCTGCTCCGCTAAAGAAGTCCTGCCGTTCATCGAACACTTTGGTCTCGATACCGACGAATTCCTCAATGCGACGGAATCCTATCAGACCTTTAATGAATTCTTCTTCCGTCGACTCAGACCCGAAGCCCGGCCAGTTGCAGATGAACCGGGAAATGCCTGCTTTCCGGCCGACGGCCGCCAACTCGTGATCCGCGATCTCTCAGAAGCGACCGCGATCTACGCGAAGAACCAAAATTTCGAACTGTCTGCCTTACTGGGCGACCCGTCACTCGCAGAACGTTTCTCAAACGGCACCGCGGTCATTTCCCGGCTGTGTCCCACTGACTACCATCGCTTTCACTACCCCCTTGCCGGAAGCCCCGGCGGACCCCGCCTCATCAACGGCCCACTCTACTCGGTCAATCCCATCGCGTTGGCGCGGAACATTTCCTACCTCTGGCAAAACAAGCGCCGCATTACTCAGATATCGGATTCAGCGGCTGGCGATTATCTCTTTCTTGAAATCGGTGCCACCAATGTCGGAAGCATTGTCGATACCTCGAACCACAAGTCCCCTGTCGCGACTGGAGAGGAAAAAGGATACTTCAAATTCGGAGGATCGATGGTGATGACCCTGTTCCAGGCCGGGCGTTTTTCCCCGGCAGCCGATCTCATCGAGCAATCAGCAAATGGCGTCGAACTCTACACGAGGTTTGGAGACTTCATGGGAAAGGTCTCCTGAAAAGCGGCCGTCAGCACTCCGAATCGTTTACTTCGTGTAGCCGCAG
>PKCI01000125.1 GCA_002862135.1 Verrucomicrobiota bacterium
GGTTCAACCGCCTCCAGTCATGCACGAAGAACTTGAACTCACACGCGAAGTCGAAGCCATCCAGATCCCGAGCGGCGATCTCATCCATTTGCCGCAAGGCACCAAGGTGATGATCACTCAGGCGCTCGGAGGCACCTACACCGTCGCGACCCAGTCCGGACTTGCCCGAATCAAGTCCGAGAACGCCGACGCTCTCGGCATCGATCTCGAAGCCGAAAAATCCAAGCAGGATGCCGCTGCCGTCAAAGTTGCCAACGGAGATTTTGAAGGCGCCATCTGGGAGCAGCTTAAACTCGTTTTTGACCCCGAGATTCCAGTCAACATCGTCGACCTCGGTCTCGTCTATGACTGCGCCATCAAAGAGGAAGAAGGACAGAAGAACGTCGAAGTGAAAATGACGCTCACCGCTCCCGGTTGCGGCATGGGCCCCACCATCGCGGCTGACGCGCAATCAAAAATCCTCATGCTCGAGGGAATCGACAACGCTCAGGTTGATCTCGTCTGGGATCCGGTTTGGAATCAGGACATGATCTCCGAAGAGGGCAAGATGAAGCTGGGGATGATCTAGCAAGCTCTTTTGGTATGACAAATTTTGCCATTTAGCTTTCATGTCACGTGAAGTGAATAGAAAAAAGGCCGAACGCTAATCGGATCAGGCGGCCGCGCCTGCAACACGGTCAAACCACAAAAAGGTGCAGTAGCCTGCATACCCCAGCAAGAGCACGCCGCCTTCCCATCGGGAAATCCGCTTGCCTGTGAACATCATGATGCACAGCACCACCGTAAGGCCGATCATGACATAAAGATCGGACATCTCGATCCCGCCGGTTTGGAGAGGTTTGACCAACGCTGTGATGCCAATCACGCTGAGCAGATTAAAAATACACGATCCGATTACATTGCCAGTGATGATGTCACCCTGCTTCTTGAGCGAGGCGATAATCGAAGTGGCGAGCTCAGGCACAGAAGTACTGAAGGCTATCAGCGTGAGAGAAATGACGGCCTTGGGAACTCCCATTTTTTCTGCGAGTCCAACGCCACCGATTTCGAGCCACTTCGCCCCGAAATAAAGTCCGACGAGACCAACTATGATAAGAATCGAGAATTTCCAAACGGGATCGCTCTCTGCCTTCTCTAGATCAAAATCCTCTTCAAACTGTTCCGTGACTTCCGGCTCCTCGATCTTTCGGGTCAGAACAAGTTGATACCATGTGTAGCCGAGGACAGCAGCAAACAGGATCCCACCTTCCATTCGGCTGATTTGGCCGTTCCAGAGCATCATTGTAAAGGCGATCGTCGAGAGCAGCAAAACCGGAAGATCACGGCGTATCAGTTGACTCTTTATTTGCAACAGGCAGATGAAGGCGCTGACGCCCAGCACAAGGGCAATATTACAGATATTTGACCCCACCACATTTCCCAATGCCATGCCGGGATGCCCGTTGAAGTTGAAACCTATCGAGACGAATAATTCGGGTGCACTTGTGCCGAAAGCTACCACGGTCAGCCCCACCACCAGCGGCGAAATCCCGAACCGAATGGCCAAGCTGGAAGCTCCGCCCACCAACCATTCCGCCCCGAAATACAGGGCGGTAAGACCGGCAATCAGCCACAAGAGATCGATGAGAACGGGCATCTGCCACTGTGGCAGCGCGGCCGGAACCTTCCACCAAAAAATCTTTCACATTTTCGACTTGCGAATCGTTTCGATGCCTTCATATTCCCGTCCCGCGCTCCAGGTCGCTTCGATCTGACAGTCTAGCGTCGAACGCGACCCGTTCGTCTAGCGGTTAGGACTCCGCCCTTTCACGGCGGCAACACGGGTTCGAGTCCCGTACGGGTCGCCAAAATACACCGCTGTTCACGGAGTTTTTTTGTGCCACAAATCCCCCCGTTCTCTGGCCGTCCACCGAATCAGACCGAGGACGTGGTGCCGTCCGAACTCCGTTTCCTGCAACCACTCATCGAGCTCTTTCGTTAGCCGTCAGGCGATCTCCGTTGACGACATGGCCAGATTGGTTTTCTCGCTGATATCCTGATCCAGATCACACAGTGCAATGCTGCTACGACTACTTTGGCAGGTGGTAAATGGTGAAGAACACAGGCCCATCGAGGACAAGTTCCCCTGCGGCCACCGAGAAGTCGAGTTTGAGCGTGTGACAGGGCTGCAGATCCGGAACACTCAGCACCAATCGCCGTCCCCCGTCTTCGAACTCAAAACCACCCACTGACCAGATTTCTGTTCCCTGCTGATCCGGCTGAGATGGCTTTAAGTGGGGCGAGCCATACTGTTTGCCCCAGCGGTAGTTCCACGACTCAACTTGCCACTTGGAAAGGTCGACCTGCTCGTAATTGATCGGCTCACTGAAGGTCAGTTCGAGTCGCCCCTCGCGCGCCTTGGCATCGAGCAGGTAGAGTCCCTCATCTCCTGTGTAGCGAAGCCGCTGAATACTGCCCTCCTTGGGACCACCCGCCTGCCAACCCGTCAGACCGGAGTAATAAATCTGACCGTCTTTCGGATTCCTCGCAGCACGCAAGGTGCCAGACTCCATCTGCATCGGAATTGAAAATACGGCCCCCTGGGTCACGCCATCGACTTCATCAATCATCGCATACATGGTCCGCGCGCGCCCAAACGACGCGTGAAACAGCCTCCCGCTTAAAGGACCGAACTGTTCATCTTTTTCCACCCACAACTGACTTCCGGAGGAACTGTCCAGTTCCTGGGGCATGTAGACGATCGGTTGGACAATCTGTTCCGGATCAAAGTCCCCCTCCCGCTGATCCCATTTGCCGGCTCCGTGAAAATCGCCGGGTCTGGAAATGGAAATTTTACTGGCCGGGACATAGGTCCCCTGATTGTCGCCGAAGGTGATCCGCCCGTCGGGAAGCTTGCCGATCCCATTGGGAACTCGCATACCAACCCCGTGGAGTTCGGATGACTGCCCGTCAGCCGCCACTTTGACAATGCCACCCGGAACGGACCAATCACTGAAACCTCCGGTCCTCGCATAAAAATACGAACCGTCGTCACCGATCACGAGATCGCAACTGTAGGCGTGCCATCCGCGATCGGGCTCATCCTCGTTGAAGAACGCCTCATAAAAATCGGCCTCACCATCCCCGTTGAAGTCATGCAACTTCATGATCCTCCCCCGGGTAATCGCCACCAACACCCCGTCGACCACTTTCATGCCCATGGGTTCATACAGCCCAGAAGCGAATCGTTTCCACGTCACCTGCTCGAGTCCTTCGTCGATGCGGCTCGCAATCCAGACATCTCCCGAAAGGCTCGCCACGGCGAGTCGACCGTCGTCAAAAAAAGCCAGGGACGCCGTCCTCATCCAGGCGTTGTAGGCGTTCGTCAGGGGAACTGGCACGCTGTCAAGGGCGTAGCCCTGAAATTGCGAAACACCCAATTTGCCCTCCATGGTGTGAGTGGTCTTCCAACGCTCCGGGCCACCCTTCACTCTCTCTCTAAGGTCAAGAACTCGATCGGCAGGTGCCTCGAAACCGCTCCCTCCGCCCTCGACCCTGGCGACTGCCACGTTTAGGTTAAGAACTTGATCTGACTTGGGAATGGTTAATACCAGGGCATCCCCGCCCTCAGTGAGTCGCCACGCTGACCCACCGCCACCTTGCAACCAGGCCGCATATTGGGTTTCGCCGTCCTCAACCGCGACCGATTTCCCCGAGATGGAGAACTTCATTGCCTCTCCGGAGAGAACCGTCGCTTCAAGCCTTTGTTGCCCCGGCTGCACTGTCAGTCGACGATGCAGAACTGTCGACCCTCCGATCGTCTCAGCGAGCGGGCTCTCGAGAACCCTTCGTCCCAGCACTTCGTAAGACAGCGTAATCTCATCGCCAAATGGGTAGTAGCCCCGATACCGGATCTGTTCCGAGGGATACAGAGTGGGCTTCCCGAGATCAGGAACCGGGTTCTCCGCCCGACCGTCCCATGACCACTGCCACTGGTCGGTGCCGGGAAGTTTCTCAAACCTTTCTGTCGGAAGTCCCGGTGCACGAAGCTTGTGATGAAGCGTGTAGCTGAAATCGAGGAATCCTCCCCTCCACGCGCCGATCGAGCGCATCGACCCCAGATCGTAAGCCACGGTTGTCTCATCGCCAAGATCGATGACGAGCGCATTGGGACTGCTGATCCGCTTCCGGTCGGCTCGGTTCACCGGTGTGCAGAGGGCTTTGCCGAAGTCTCTCAAGTAACCCGTCGCGGCAAGCCGCTCGACCCTCAGGATCTCCTCCTGAGAAGCCTCAGCACTCACCGGCATGTTTGATGTGTAATCCGGATCGACCGCCACATAGAGTTCGGGGGCATTCTCCTTCACGAGCCGTTCACGAATGTAGTGGATCACCTTGTATCGCTCGGCCGGTTCCAACTGAGTCGCCGGCATCATGTTACGAAAACCGTAAGTGACGGTTCGGAACATGCTGATCGGATCTCCTCCATTCTCCATGGGGAACTTCGAAAAGAATCGGGACAAGGGATTCACTGGAGGAGTGATCCCATCCTTACTATGGCAGGCCACGCAGTGAAGCTCGTAGAGTTGCTTTCCCTGGTCCAGATAGGCTTCGTCCCGATCACTTTCAGAAAAGAAAGCAAGATCCCGGTGGTTAACGTTTTCGAAATCGTTGAAAGCGACTAGAGATTCCCCGAACTCCTCACCGGCGAAGAGCTGCCGTATCTCATCAGCTGAGAGGGCACGCCTGTGGAGTTCAAAGTCATCGATCAAGCCGTTGAATTCCGCAGGTTCCCTTTCTTCGTGCAAAAGCTTTGGCCCGATAAAGTATTCGTCGAAAGGCAGCGAATAGCTCATCGACGCTTTTGACCCGAACTTCTGTATGACTCCATCCAAGTAGAGGTTCGCACCGGTATCATGGGCACAAGTCATCACGGCATGGTGCCAACCTCCGGGTGACACTTCACCAGCTTCCTGCACCCAGCGACGCTTGGCATCACCCCCTACCTTTTCCAACCGGAGCCGCCCGTTATTCAGAGACAGCTGATATCCCTCCCTTCGTTGCCGGTTTGAAACGACACTGAACAAATCTCCCTGTTCAGTCGACTCCGCTTGAAACCACAGAGAAACCGTCCACCTCGGTAACTCACCCACGGGCATCCCCTGGAAGGTGCCGCGGCTCATCGCGAGACCCGAACCCAATACTGGCGCTCCGTCCTTGGCCGGTCTCGGACGACCCACTTCAAACTCGATCGGCTTCTCCACCGCCTGCAAATCAACCACGGCACAAGCAATCAAAAGGACCGAGAAGATTCGAAAAACACGCAGCAACATAGTCGAAGGATGGATTGTCTCCGATAATTTTCCAATCACCGATTCAGGGGTAATTTTTGATTGAGCCGAGACTATGAGTTCGAAACTCGTTAAAGCTCCAGAATCCGGAGCGGCTAAAGGGCCGTGAACAATTCCCGCGACGGCAGTGAATAAGGAATCGCCAGACCGGCTTCATCCCAAGTATCAACGACCTCCACAGTCACCCCCCGGCTGACGTTCTCATACAGGATCGGAGCCACACTCTGGGGCAACCGAATGCAGCCTGCTGAAGCGGGATATCCCGGAAGATCCCCGGTATGCATCCCCACAGTGGTGTGACCGAGCCTCATCCAGTTTGGCATGTAAACATGATAGATCGTCGATACCTTTCCGGATTTAATCTTCTCGGTGATCTGGAAACTCCCCCTGGGAGTGTATTTACCCCGCCTTGCCGTAGAGATTGCTGTGTCGACAGCAATGATATCATTAACCACGAGAAACGCTCTCTGCCGGTCGATATCCACAATAACCCTGCGATCTGATTCCATTTCGGAGTCGAGAAGTGCATGATTGATGTAGGCATCCCCGTGAGCATCCTGATAACTGGATCGGTAAACCGGACGCGGTTTGCTTTGCGGCTTTTTCCGCTCAGCCATTCGCGCTTCATGCCTCGCTTTCAGTTTTTCGAAAAGCCCTGCCTCACTCGAAGGAATCGCAGCCAATGAGACAAGACAGATGAGCAACCATGGCAATACGAGTCGCCAATGCCGTCGTCTGACTGCAAAGTCTTCAGCATTGGCGTTCTCGTATTTTTTCATGATTGGCGATTTTATTGAGCTCTCCACATCAAGCAAGTTGAATGATGATTTTATTCTAAAATTGCGAAACTGCCAAATTGAGGCAAAACCGATTGAGAGTCGCGAAACTATCAAAATCGGGTGCATCGAGTTAGGGGGAAGGAATGCTTCTACCATCCGTGCGATAAAAAAAGACCCGATTTGTGTCTATCAATACCAAAAACTTGCCGATCCCCTGACGCTGCAACCGGCTCGATGTTACGGAATCAATTGAATCTTACACTTGCCTCTTGTGCCCAAATTGCGCTTAGGTTCTCTCCATGCCCGCTAACAATCCTCTGCTCTTCGTTCTGGTCGCCATTGGCTTCGCAACTGTCTCTCCAGTTTCAGCCGAGGATACGCCACTGTTGAACCGAATCTTCGGTAAGGCCCCGAGTTCGTCGAACTCCCACTCAGCGCCCAAAGGCAAACGGATTGAGATCAACCTGACCGACCAGAAGCTCCGCGCTTACCAGGGCAAACGGCTGGTCATGCAGACTAAGATCAGTTCCGGTAAGAATCGCGGCACGCCGACCGGCAACTTTCGCGCCGGCCCCTACAAGAAAGAGATGCACTATTCCAGCCTTTACGAAAACGCCCCCATGCCGTGGAGCACCCAGGTATCCGGTCACATCTTCATTCACGGCTACAGCGTCGTACCAAACTATCCTGCCTCTCACGGGTGCATTCGCGTTCCTATCTCAGGCAACAACCCGGCGAAGCGCCTCTATAAGTGGCTCGACGTTGGCACCCCGATTCGGATCGCTTACTGAGCGGGCTCCAAACGCTTCAACGCCGGAGCTGGTCACCAATCAAATTACAGACTGGTGCCAGGTTAGCGCTCACCGTAGACGGGTGGTTTCCAGTCTTTGGGAAGTTTCCCCTGGGGTTTCACGCCGTACGCGTCCGGCTGAATCGGATGGTCTTCCGCTTTCTCAAGGGACAGGTCATCCGGCAGCTGCTTGATTCGCATATCCTTGTACTGAACTTCCATGGCAGGTCCCACGTGAACCTGAACGGCGAGCACGCCCTCCAGAGAACGACCGTCTTCATCAAAATCGAGCAGGTTAGCGGTGGGATGCCCATTGATCCAGTGCTGGTGATGATTGCCTTTCACCAGGACCCGGTATTCATGCCACTCCCCGGGCGCAAACTCCTTAACGGGAAACTTGCCAACCACCCACGATTGCCCGGTCTCATCCACGATCACCTTTTCGCCTGTATGCGAAAGAATCCTTCTCCCCTTTTCCTCGTAAAGCATGCCGTTGTAGTCCGGATTATTGGCAACGACATCGCACTGGTAACCGGTCACGACATCAAGACCTCGTTCCGGTGACGGGTGGCCGCGGTATTGAAGGCCGCTGTTGCCGCCCTCGCTGACCTTAACCTTCACGCGTAGATCAAAGTTCCTGATCGTCGACCCTTTCCAGGTGATGAAACGATTCATCTTCAGTGAGCCATTGGTCACTCCGGTGAGAACTCCGTCCTTCATGGACCAGTATTGGGGATTCCCCGCCCACTGGTTCAGCCGGTTTCCCGTCAGCAAATGTTGAAAACCGTTTTCATCCGGCTTCACCGTGACAGCGGCGGAGGCTACCGGATGCGGCGGAGACGAATAGGTGAACTGCCCGGGAGGTGCCAAGGGACCACCGAGTTCTTCGACTCGCTTCTCCGTGCGTTCGCGCATCTCCATGAGAATAGGGGCATATTCCGGATCATCGGCCAGGTTGACCAACTCGTCCGGGTCCTTCCGAAGGTCATGAAGAAACTCGTGGTCGTAGTCGAAGTATCGCACATACTTGAAATTTCCGCCTCGAATGCAGTCATACGAAGGAATTCGTGATCGAACAGCGACATGCTCATGGAAAGATTCCGTGCGCCAGCCGGCAGGCTTCTCTCCATCGACCATCGGCCTGAGACTGTGTCCCTGGTATACCACAGGAACTTCGACTCCTGCCCAGTCGAGGAAGGTCGAAGGAAGATCCAGGTTCAGTGCGATCGCATCGCTCACCTTTCCCTGCTCACTTTCAGGAACCCGCGGATCGCAGATGATCAAGGGAACGCGGATCGACTCTTCGTAGTGAGACCACTTCCCGGCAAAACCGCGATTGCCCATGTGAAACCCGTTATCCGCGGAATAGACAATAATGGTATTATCGGCCAATCCCACTTCCTCAAGCGCATCTATGAATCGCCCGATCGCTCCATCGATCCCGCTGACCATGCGGTAGTAGGCACGAATATTTGTCTGATACTTTTCGTCTGTGTTCCAACGCCAGAAGTAGCGCTCACGATTGATGGTAGTCTGGAGAAAGTCAGGCTGGGATTCAAAGATTTCCGGCGTGTCGAGGCGAGGCGGCGCAATCACTACGTCCTCATACATTCCGTCTACCGCACGCGGCCAGGGAAAGTGCCCAATCCCCGGCCGCCGATCGCCGTCCTCGGCGTGACAGGCATTGAACCAGAGATTCAAGGCAAAGGGCTGCCCCTTCGGCTGGTTTTGAATGAACTCGATGCCACGGTCGACAATCAATTCAGTTTCGTGACGGAGCGTACCGTCAGGCATCTTTTTGTAGAAAGGATTGCGGCCGATGGCTTCGAACTCATCGAAGTGGTCCTCCTTCACAAAGCCCTTCGGCATCTTGGCGTGCCATTTGCCGTAGTATCCGGTCCGATAGCCGTTGGCACGCAGGATATCCGGATAGAGATTTCCGACCGCCTCGGGCGTCGCCTGCTCGGGATTGTCGGGAGTGCTGAAGCTGCGCCCTGTCAGCCCGGTAAGGATAGTCGTCCGGCTGATCCAGCAAATAGGATGACTGACAAAAGATTCAGCAAACCGTGTCCCCCTGGTAGCGAGGGAATCGATATTTGGAGTCTGTACCACCTCATTGCCATAGCAGCCAAGAGTGCTCGTGGTTTGATCGTCAGCAAAAAAGAAAACGATGTTGGGCGGAGTCTCGGCCCTGAGGCTTGAGGCCAAAAACACGAGACTGAGAAGGAAAAAGCAGATTTGTTTCAAAGAACTTTAGGGGGGTTAGGGAACACATCAAACAGGGTTTAGCCAGACAGAGCAATACCCGTGGTGTACCTACTTGCGCAACGACGTGTCCCAGACTCCGGCGCCCCTCTGCGCTTGAAATGCGTTACATTCCGGCCAATGGATAACTCGGATTTCAATGTGGAAACGTTCCATACAAATTCAGTGGAAAGCCGAGTATTTTCTTTTTCGCACTGTCGAATCCATCGCGCACTGTATCCCACCCTCCTGGTGCTACCAGCTCGGAGCAGTCAGCGGTGACCTTGCCTACCGATTCGCCGCCAAACGCCGCGATGCCGTGGTCCGCAATCTTCAGGCCGCCTTTGGAGATGAGAAGTCCCGCGAAGAAATCGTGACACTCAGTCGAGAGGTGTTTCGCCGCAACATTGCCAATGTTGCGGCATCAATCAAAACGGCGACCATGCCGCGAGACAAGATCCGGAAACACCTCAACATCGACGGGCTCGACGAGCTTCAACCTCTAACCGATTCCGGCATGGGAATCATCGCTGTGCTCGCGCACATGGGGAACTGGGAGATCCTGGCGCAGGTGGGTCAATTTGCATCCCCCGAAAACCACAGCGGAGCGCTCTACAGGCCGCTCAACAATCCTTATCTCGACGCCCTGATTAAAAAGCGGCGAGAAAGCCAGAAGAACGTGACGTTCTCCCGTCGCGATAAGCTGATCGCACCAACAAAGCATCTCAAAGAACGGAGATTTCGGAGCGTCGAAGTCTTCAACGTCTTTTTAATTCGTAACCTGCGTGGGCTGGGTTACCGCGCCTCCCTGATTGTCCACCCGACCTGGATCGAATTGCTCGAGGAGGAAATTCCCGCATCTTCAAATCTGACGATAGAAGTGGAACTCAGGCTTGGTGGAAAGACTCTTGGAAGCCTCTTTGCCCTCAGGCGAATTGAAAAACGCAGACATGAAGTTCTTTTCCTGGCAAATGTCAGTAACGGGAAACTTTTGCCGTATCACTATATCCAGCGAAAAGGCATGGCCGCACCGACCGTGCTATTGGCCCACAAGGTTTCCGTAGATAAATTCGTAAAGTTTCTCAAGGACGACACAACTGTCGTCATCGTCAACCGCTCCGTCTCGCGCCCGTTCGAAACGCCGCTAAGTTCACCGTCACAGAAGTCTACTACGAAATTCTGAACAACACGAAATTCTTCCCGCCCGATTCCCCCTCAAAGGGAGACACCGTTCGGTTCGGGATGCTCGGTGACCTGGATAGTGACTGGAAAGGCTCAGACACTGCGATTATCGCCTTCCAAAAACTGCCTCCTGACATCGCAGAACGGGCCAAACTCCACCTGACGGCATTTACCCGAAATCCCCCTGAAGTGGATGATGCGCGCATCAAGGTGCATTAGTGGATCGAAAGAGATCAGGTAGGCGACTATTTTCGCCGACTAGACATCATGCCAACCCTGTCACGGGAGATCGCTGGATAAATGATGGAGACCTTCTGCAAGACCATGGTTCAAGCCAGGTTATGTGGCTTGCCCCGGGTGACGACCAGTCTCGAGATCTTCACCGAAAAACTCGACTAAGGAGGTGGCCTTTCCACCACCGATGAAGAGGAGTTTATCGAAGCGATGGTAAAACTCGCATCTGACCGGGATTTCCGCGAGGAACAATCAGGTATCACTCACCGCGTCGCCAGGGAACGGTACGTCTGGAACTACGAGTACTTCGTCGAGAAATACTTCTAGCGATCACCCTCAGCTCGCTCAGGGCGATCGCCTTCGCTCTAGTC
>PKCI01000134.1 GCA_002862135.1 Verrucomicrobiota bacterium
AACGCGCAGCATCAGCTCTTTGGGACTGAATGGCTTCGAAAGATAGTCATCTGCGCCAAGTTGAAGGCCTTCAATCTTTTCCTCAAGGCGACCAAGCGCGGTCAGCATTATAACCGGAATATCCTTCGTGCGAGCATCTTCGCGAATGGTTTTGTAAACAGTCAGGCCGTCCATTTCCGGTAGCATTAGGTCCAGGATAATGAGATCTGGTCGGTCTGATCTGGCCTTTTCCAAGGCATCAAGACCATTGACGGCTTGAGTCAGCTTATAGTTCTCTTCACGAAGCAGATTGACGGCAATCAGTTCGCGAATGTCTTCTTCGTCATCAACGATGAGGATGGAGGGCATGGTAAATAGGAGGGGTCTTTGTCGAGACAACTTTAAATTCTTGGTTTGCACTCAAACTTAAAGTGGAGGGACGTTACAAAACTGTAACGGTCACCAATTCCGTTCCCGAAGCGCAAAATCGGGCTAATTTGGGAAATCTTGTGTCGCAATCGTACCGGGGCGACCCTAACATATGCCAGTTATTCGGCTCAACCCCTAGTCATGACGCGAACGGTCCAAACCAAGCCAGATAAGGTGCATGTCATCGTGAATCCCGCACCCTCACGGCGAATCCCGCTCCTGGCAATCTTGAATCAGGCGTTTCGCGATGCCGGGATCTACTGGGATATTTCCATTACCCACGGGACGGGAGATGGCGCCACTCTTGCCCGTAAGGCAGTTGGAAGCGGAGCTGAGATAGTTGCGGTCTATGGAGGGGATGGAACCGTGATGGAGGTGGCGTCCGGATTGATTGGCACCGACGTCCCCATGCTGATCCTTGGCGGTGGAACGGGCAATCTGGTCGCATCCGAGCTCCGTCTGCCAACCCAACTGGAGCGGGCTTGCGACCTGATCTGTGGGGACGAATACACCACGCGATATATCGATGCAGGCATGGTTGGTGATCGTCCGTTTCTGCTCAGAATTGGCTGCGGTATTGAGGTGGGTGTCGTCCAAGAAGCGACGAGGGAGCTTAAGGACCAGTTCGGCAAATGGGCCTATGTTTTCGCAGGTATTAAGATGCTCCAAGAAACTCCGGAAGCAAACTACCGACTCACTATCGATGCTGAGGACCCGATTGATGTCTCGGGCGTTGCCTGTGTCGTCGCCAATGCTGGAACAGTGGGCGTAGGGCGTTTGACCTTAGCCCCTTCCGTGGACGTGAACGACGGGCGCCTTGATCTTTTTATCCTCAAGAAGGCAAATATCGAGGGGATAGTCCAACTAGCCAGCAAGATGATGGGGTTGGACCAGATACGGCGTGAGGACACGGAGCAGGCCGCTCTCGATGCCTCCCAGTTAGTGACCCACTGGAGCGTCGACGCGGTGGAGATTGAATCGGACCCGAAGCTTGATATTCAGGTCGACGGAGACGTGGTCGCGAGCACTCCTCAACTGGTGAGCGCCGTGCCGGCGGCTCTGAGAGTCGTGGTGTAGACTGCCGCTGGCAAACTCGCGCCGCTTGGGCGACCGAGGGAATTACTGCATGAAAATAATGGAAATGGTGCTAATTGAGCCCTAGTGCCTGCTTATGTGAGTAACTCTCAAATTCGCTATCCTGAGACATGTCATTGCCTGAGAATAAGAAACTCGTAATCGCCTGCGGTGGAACCGGTGGCCATCTTTTTCCCGGCATCGCTGTAGCTGAAGCGTGGACGAAGTCCGGGGGCGAAGTCTTGCTCCTGATTTCGGAAAAACAGATCGATGCACTGGCTTCAGAAGGCTACGACCACCTCCGCTTTGAGAAAATGCCTTCGGTCGCAATGCCGTCGCCACTTTCAATGAGGATGCCGATGTTCCTGTTACGCTTTTTCCAGTCGATGAAGGGGTGCCGAAAGCTATTCAAGAAGTTTGGGGCGGATGCTGTGTTGGGAATGGGTGGATTCACTTCGGCAGCGCCATTATTGGCTGGAAAACGGCTGGGGTTGCCAACCTTTATTCACGAATCGAATTCCATTCCTGGAAGAGCCAACCGCCTCAATGCGAAGTTTTCCCAGACGGTTCTCCTTGGGTTTGAGGCGTGTCTTAAGCATTTTTCGGGAGCCCGCTCCGAAGTCGTCGGGACTCCGATTCGTCCGTCGGTGGCCAGTCGGCCGGGCAGGGAGGAGGCGGCTCAATTTTTTGGCCTGGATCCCGAGAAGCCGGTGGTGATGGTGATGGGTGGGAGCCAGGGAGCGCAGCGGATCAATGAACTCGTTGCGGCCGGTCTTGAGAAATTTGAGGCCGCCGGTATCCAGATTCTGCATATCGCAGGCCCGGCTGATTACGATTCCGTGAAGCCCGCCTACGACGCGCATCCCGGGGGTGGAGTTCTCAAGGGGTTTCTCAAAGAGGTAGAGTTTGCTCTTGGTGTTGCCGATGTTTCAATCTGTCGATCCGGGGCATCGTCACTGACTGAATTGTCATTTTATGAAATACCTTCGGTCCTGATCCCGTATCCCTATTCGGCGGAAGATCACCAAGTCTACAATGCTGAGATCTTCTCTAAACCCGGTGCCGCTGAATTGTGGTCCCAGGATGAACTCGACGAGGATACCTTCGCCGACAAGATAATCGAACTGGTTAAGGATGAGGGGAAATTAAAGGTGATGCGGGACGAGATGTCCAAGCTTGCGGTGCCCGATGCGTCGGAGCGAGTTTGCCAAGTGGTCGTATCGACACTCAACTAACGAATCCGCCGAAAGATTCCGGTAATTTTGTATGAGTAGTAGCTGCAGGGAATGGGCGGAACGGTTTGGAGACCGTAAACAGCCTCTCAGGGTGCATTTGATAGGGGTGGCCGGCTCGGGTATGAGTGGACTTGCCTCGTTGTTTCTTGGGTTGGGGCACCGGGTATCTGGTTCGGACCGTGTGACATCAAAGGAAACGGAGCGACTTCAAAAAGAAGGGCTCATTTTTTCGGGTCCGCACACCGCTAAGGCAGTCCAGAATGCTGATGTAGTGGTCTACTCAAGCGCTATCAAGCCCGGGAATGCTGCCTATGATGCTGCCATCGAAAAGGGAGTTCCCATGCTTCGGAGGGCTGAGGCCCTAGCCGCGATAATGCTGGGGAAAAGAGGGATTGTTGTTGCGGGAACCCACGGCAAGACCACGACGTCAGCCTTGGCGGCGCATACCCTAAAGGTTGGCGCCAAGGACCCTTCGCACTATGTTGGAGCAGAAATTCCGATCCTTGGAACCAATGCTAATTGGGATGATTCCGGCGAATACTTTGTGGCCGAAGGAGATGAAAGTGATGGCACCCTGGTGAATTTTCATCCAGAACACGCCATTCTTCTCAATGTTGAAGAAGAGCATCTTGATTACTACAAGGGCGGGCTGGATCAGATTTGCGAAGTATTCAGCCAGTTCTGTGACCAGGCCACCGGTAAGATCTTCTATTGCGGTGACGATCCTAACGCCCATCGCGTTTGTGGCGAAAGGGAGAACAGTATCAGCTATGGCTGGAGCCGAGGCCTCGATTATGCCGCCGGTGATCTGGCTCCGAAAGGAGCCGGGACGGAGTTCACAATTTTCCGAAATAGTGAAGAACTTGGTCGCGTCAGGCTGGGTATTCCCGGTCGGCATAATGTCCTTAATGCTCTGGCGGTGGTGGCATTGGCCACCGAGAGTGGTATCAGCCTAGATCATATCGGCGAGGCGTTGGGGTCTTTTCGCGGGGCCCGAAGGCGGTTTGAACTCAAACGCAACAGCGATCATGTCACGGTCGTGGATGACTATGGGCATCACCCAACCGAAATTGCGGCGACGATTCAGACGGCAAGGAGCCAGCACGCCGGTCGGTTGATCTGTCTTTTTCAGCCTCACCGCTACTCGAGGACCCAATTGCTTAAGGATGAATTTGGGGTGTGTTTCGACGGAGTCGATGAGCTCTGGGTTTCAGATATTTACCCTGCCAGTGAAAAGCCTATTCAAGGTATTACCGGGGATACCATCGTCGAGGCAGTCAAAGCGCGCGGGGAAGTATCCAAAGTGATGTCACATCCTGATCTCGCTACCATGCACCTTGAGGTTGGGGCGCGCTTGGAGCCGGGAGATTGGGTCGTGACCCTTGGAGCCGGGAACATTCATGAAGTTTCGACAAGACTGAGCCGGGACCTGGCGACGGTCGATGAGTTGAAGCAGGTCCTCGATGAGCCTGGCGGGGCGGTGAATCTATACGAGTCGATGCGCCGCCATACGACGATGAAGGTTGGCGGACCGGCGCAGTTCTGGATCGAACCGACGACCGTCGACGGTCTTGGCCGGATCGCGAAGCACTGCACAGAAAGCGGTATCCCGATTCGTATCGTGGGCCGGGGATCCAATGTGCTGGTTCGGGACGGAGGCATTCCCGGTGTGACGATTAATCCCGTTAAAGGAGAGTTTGGAGAGATTCTAACGGAAGGGAACACCATTCGTGCCGGAGCCGGGGTGAAACTAAAAGCGCTCGCCGCCGCCGCGCAATCCGCAGGCGTAGGAGGCTTCGAATGGATGGAAGGAGTTCCCGGAAACGTTGGCGGCAGCCTGCGGATGAATGCCGGCGCGATGGGAGCAGAGACATTTGATCACGTGGTCAGCGTCAAGATGGTTAACGCTGAAGGAGAGGTTTTTGAAAAATCCGCTGAAGAGATCAGGCATTACTACCGCAATGTCCCCGAACTGGCCTGTAACGTGGCCGTCTCCGCCTTGTTTCAGGGTGAGCCAAGTCCGGACCATGAAATCGCCGCGATGATGGAGGCTTCGAAAGCAAAGCGACGGTCGTCTCAGCCAATCGCGGCCAGTGCGGGCTGCATCTTTAAGAATCCCGAAGGCATAGGGGCGGGACAACTCGTTGACGAGTTGGGATTAAAGGATACCGGAGTGGGCGAGGCCCGCGTCAGTGAAGTCCATGGAAACTTTATTGTAAATGATCGCCGCGCTACCGCGGCCGAGGTGCTCGAGTTGATCAAGCAGATCAAGGCCAAGGCGCTTGAGGAGCGTGGCATCGAATTGGAGACGGAGGTGCGGATTATCGGGCAGGATGAGCCGGTGTAGCAAATCACTCAGATTTTAAAGTAGATGAAAGCAGTTGAAGAAATGCATGTCGCCGTCCTGGCCGGCGGACCCGGTTCAGAACGGGAAGTATCCCTGGCTTCCGCCAAGGGAGTAGCCGGCGCGCTCGAGGGAAAAGTTAGAAAAGTGACCTTTGTCGACGTTCAAAATAACAACTTCGAATTGCCGGACGACATCGACGTGGCTTTCAACGTGATTCACGGGACCTTTGGTGAAGACGGTGCGCTTCAGGCTGAGTTGGATAAGCGCGGTGTGGTTTACACCGGAGCACGGCAAAAGAGCTCTGAAGTTGCTTTCGATAAGATTCTAAGCAAGGAAGCATTTGTTGCCGCCGGGGTCACCACCCCTGTATCGGAAGTGGTCATGATCAATGAGGGGAACTGTTCCGCTGGTTCCGTGGGGATCCCCTGCGTTGTGAAACCTCCGCGCGAAGGCTCCAGTGTTGGTGTCCACTTGGTTGAGACGGAAGAGGACTGGGACTCCGCCATTGAGGATGCCGGCAAATACAGTAACGACGTCATGGTCGAGCAACTCATCCGTGGCAAGGAGTTGACCGTAGGCATCGTTGGTGACGAGGTTCTTCCTGTAGTACACATTCAGCCCCGGTCAGGTTTCTACGATATCTCCAATAAGTATCCGTGGATGACCGGGGAGGGTGGAACCGACTACTTTTGTCCGGCGGATCTGTCGCCCGAAGTGACGGAAATGGTTCAGGAGGAGGCCTTGAGAGCGCACCAGTCACTCGGGATTGAGATCTACTCCCGGGTCGACATACTACTGCGTGAGGAGGACCAACAGCCTTTCGTCCTCGAGGTGAACACGATTCCTGGGATGACTCAAAGCAGCTTGCTGCCCAAGGCGGCTAATGTGGCGGGGATGAATTTTGGAAATCTTTGTTTGAAAATTATTAAACTTTCCTTTAATTTCGACTAATGCGAAGGAAGACAGAAAAGGGGAACTACCGCAAATTCAGCATTTTTCCCCGCTTCGGGCGCCGCGGGCGGCTGCCGGATGAGACGGACTGGATAGTCCTTGAGGCTGAGTTATCGCCGGGAGCCCGAGTGCGACGCAGTCGGCGACCGGCTTATTTTTGGCCAGTTCGCATTGCTGCTGTGGCCGTTCTCGGTGTTAGCATTCCCATTGGTCTGAACCGGGCCAACAACGAGATTTTTTATGAGAATGAGGAATTCGTGCTCCGCCAGCTTACAGTGAAGACGGATGGCGTTCTTAGCGAGGGTAAACTCCGCGAGGTGGCCAATGTGTCTCCGGGGATGAAGTTGATGGAGATCGACCTGGGGAAGCTCAAGGTCCATTTGGAAAAGCTTCCGATCGTGAAAGAGGCCGTGGTGGTGCGGGAAATGCCGGACAGGATTAATATTTCGGTGACTGAGCGTAAGCCCGTGGCGTGGCTTTCGTGTCCGCCGCTCGGAATACGGCCGGCCGATATGGAGCGCGGTTATCTCCTCGATAAGGAAGGTGTTTTTTTCCGATGCATGAATCTGACCGAGACTGAGCAGAATCTCCCCGTTATTGAGACTTATCGAATGGACGAGCCGAGGGAGGGTCAGGTCATGAGTGTAGACGGAACCACGTGTGCGCTGGACCTAATTGCTAAGCAGGGAAAGGTAATCGGCACTGAAGATCTCATGGTGCACGCCGTGAAACTTAGAAATGAATGGTCTTTCGAGTGCCTCTACCGAGGTGGCATGACGGTGACCTTTTCCATTCTCGGCGTTGACCGTGGCTTGAAAGATCTTGGAATCATCATGTCTCAGATAGGTCAGATGGAAGCCCCTCTTGCCACAGTGAATGTGGCCGTCAGTCGGAATATTCCAGTGACTTTTTCCCAACCGATTGACCCCTCGGCAGTTTCAGTAATTACCGAGCCCCTCCGCAAAGCTGCACAGCTTGGAGCCGAGTCGTTCGATGACACACGAGAAAAACACTTGCGCTCTATTTTGAAAAGCGGCTAAATACTTAGGAAACGTTAGTTTTTAATGGCAGTGTCGAATATCTACGTCGGTCTTGAAATTGGGACCTCGAAGGTCTGTATCGTCGTAGGGGAAGGGCGCGGTGATGGTGCGATTAAAATTCTTGGGGTCGGTCAACATCCCGCAGCGGGGGTCCGAAAAGGGGAAATCGTTGATCCTGAGACAGCTCAGACCTGTTTGCACGATGCTTTAGCGCGGGCAGAGGAACGCAGTGATGTCGAGGTTAACACGGTTTTTCTTGCTGTGAGCGGATCTCATATCCAGAGTCTAAACAATCGGGGAACGATCCGTGTCGCTGATGAACAGATGGAAATCAACGGCGAAGACCTTGAAGAGGTGAAGAAAATCGCCCGTGACGTGCCGGTCCCGAAAGAAAACGGCTACATTCACTCCATCATTCAGCACTATTATGTTGATGGTCAGGAGAAGGTTCTGAATCCTCTCGGGATGCTCGGCCAGAAACTCGAAGCCGATTATCACATCATCCACGGCGTCAAAACGCGAATCCAGAATTCAATCAAATGTGTTCGGGAAGTCCCGCTCGAGGTTGAAGATATCGTCTTTTCTCCAGTGGCTGCTGCGCAGGTGGTATTGAACCGTGAGGCCAAAAACGAAGGCGCGCTCCTCATTGATGTTGGAGGCGGTACGACCGACTACATCTGTTTTGTGGACGGAGCTGTCGTGGAAAGTGGCTGTGTTCCGATTGGTGGCGACCATATTACAAACGATATTGCTCTTGTCCTGAAGATCCCGCTGGCTCGTGCTGAAAAGCTTAAGGTCAATCACGGCAGTGCATCGTTAAGGAACATTGAACACGGTGAAATCGCGATTGAAGGTGAGAGCGGCAAGACCGTGGAGCAGGAACTGCTCAACCAGATCACGAACGCCCGCGCCGCTGAGCTGCTTTCAGTTGTTGCTGAGCCCCTCCAGCAGCAGGGGCTTCTCGACAAGCTCGGCAAAGGCATTTTCCTGACAGGTGGCTCATCTCTGATGACTGGTATCGATGACCTTGCAGAGGATATTTTCGGGATTCCAGTGCAAAAAGCTGGCTCTGCGTCTATGTCAGGACCGTCTGCCCTTTTTGAAAACCCCCAGTATGCGACACCCGTGGGGTTGATCCGTTATGCTCAACTACTTGATGAACAACGTCCGAAGAAGGGGGCTCTAAGCAAGCTGGGTAAAAGCTTCGAACGGATTTTCGGTGGGGGAAGATGATCCTTGGCCTGTTTCTTTGAATTTGACAATTTTGGCGCTTTATTAAAGCTAAAAAAAAGACCCATGATCGATTTTAACCAATTAGGGCAAAGTGAGACACCTCCAGATTCGGAGCTAGGTGTTAAGGTGATTGGTGTCGGCGGTGCCGGTGCAAATGTGGTTGACCGAATGGCTCTTGAAGGCAGCGAAGATGCAGAGTTACTGACACTAAATACAGATGTTAGAGCACTCTCCACCTCCGTTTCGACTGGAAAGATTCAACTGGGAGCCACCCTTTTGAAAGGGATGGGTACCGGTGGTGACCCTTCGCTCGGTAAGCAGGCCGCGCTCGAAGCTGTCGATGAAATTCGGACAGCGGTTCGCGAAAAGGGAATCATTTTTCTCTGCGTTGGCCTTGGCGGTGGCACCGGCTCTGGTGCTGCTCCTGAAGTTTGTCGGATCGCGAGGGAAGAGGGCGTCTTCCTCGTTGTCTTTGCAACAACGCCGTTCTCGTTTGAGGGGTCGCGTCGAGCCGAGCAGGCTCGCAAAGCTCTTGAGGTTATCGGTAAATACGCCAACGCCATTATAACGTTCGACAATGATCGAATGGGCGAGCTCATCGTTCCCAAAGACGGTGTGACTCAAGCTTTTGCGGCTGCTGACAAGATTATCGGCCAGAGCATCCGTGCTACCATGAACGTGGTCTTCCGACCCGGAATTATCCGGATCGGGATCGATGATCTTCTTTCCGCACTCGATTCCAAAGACTCCCGCTGTCTCTTTGGATACGGCGTCGCCAAGGGCGATAACCGGTCCCATGAGGCAGTTGAACAGGCACTGAAGTGTCCGCTGCTTGATAAGGGGCGCCTGCTCGATGACGCCAATGCGGTTATGGTTCAGGTCGCCGGCGGCGACACGATGACACTTTACGAAGTGCAGTTGGTCATGGAAGAAGTCAGTAAGCACGTTGGTGATGGAACCCAGATTCTTTTTGGAACGGGCACTGATAAACGCCTCGGAAATAGTCTTTCTGTCACGATCATCAGTTCCATCGTGGGCCCCGGAAGCGGCAGCATTTCTAGCGCTCCAGAGGAGGAGGAAGAGGCTCCTACCGTAAGCTTAGGTGGGGGAGAGGAGGAAGATCAATTTTCCGCGATGCTTCAGAACGAGCCTGAGGAAGAAGAGGAATTTTCCACAGATGCCGTAGAGGCGGATTCTGATGATGATGATGACTCCGCAATATTAGAACCTCTGGGTAAATTAGGTGAAAAAGAGGAGGGAGAAGATCTTCTACCTATTGCCGACTCTAATATCGATGATTCGGAAGAAGAGGATGGTCGCAATCCAATTGCCCGGGCCGTGGAAGCAGCATCAGATGACGTCACTTCAAGTCAACCCAATGATTTTTCCGGTGATGATGAAGATGATGAAGGTGATGAAGGTGTCGAAGGTGCCGAAGGTGCCGAAGGTGCCGAAGGTGTCGAAGGTGTCGAAGCAGTTACTGACACTGAGCAAAAAATCACTTTGACCCGTATGGTTTCCGACGGAACTACGGGCCGCATCAAGGCTCGTCCTTCCGAGGATAACGAGGGGACTGCGCTGTCGCCTCAACCTGAGGCTGAAGGAGATTCTGAAGACGAAGTAGATGATATCGATGATGCTTCTGAAGAAGCCAAGCAACAGCAGGAGATGCTTCAATTAGAGCCGATTTCGGGCAAAGGGCGTTTTGCCAAGACCGATCCAACAATCGTTGACGGTGAAGATCTTGATGTTCCGACTTTTCTTCGAAAGAAGAAGTAGAAAGCAGATCGCAAATAAAACTCTGGAAGAGGCCGGTGCAGTTATTGCTCCGGCCTTTTTAGTTATTGCCGGAACTGATCTTGATGGGATCACCGAGGTGACGTGGCTTTGTGTTGAATAGGTGCACATCAAGAAGGGTTTTAACCCTGGCAAACTTCTCATGGTCTTTGGTAAGAATTATCGGATGATTTGAAACGTCCTCAGCGTTGAGCCCTATCATTTCCATCCCGGAATGACGTGCTATGGAGATGGCTCGTTCGTTGTGGAACTGCTGGGAGATCACATGGATGGCGCGTTGACCGAAGATCTTGGTAGCCTGAATCACCGAGTCGAGGGTGCGAAAGCCGGCATAATCACAAACGATGCGATCTTCAGGAGCGCCCCTCAGGATAAGGGCCTCCTTCATCAAGTGCGGCTCGTTATAGCTGTGAATTGAGTTGTCGCCACTCACGATGAGGTAGCGGCATTAATCCTTTCTAAACGCTTCAGCAGCAGCTTCAATGCGATATTG
>PKCI01000013.1 GCA_002862135.1 Verrucomicrobiota bacterium
AATCCCCTTACCGGCACCTCACGCTCTCAACTTGAGAAAACCACTTTCTACCCCGCTAAGCAATTCGTTACTCCCAAGGACAAGATGAACAAAGCGATCAAGGCGATCCGGGAGGAAATGAAAGAACGCATTGAGGTTTTCGAAAAGAATCTGCAATACCTTGAAGCCCAGCGTATCAAGCAGCGCACCGAATACGACATCGAGATGATGCAGGAAATGGGTTTCTGCCAGGGCATCGAGAACTACTCCCGCCACCTCACCGCTAGGCCTCCCGGCGCCAAGCCCGGCACCCTGCTCGACTTTTTCCCCGACGAGTTTTTCACGGTCATCGATGAGTCGCACGTCAGCATCCCGCAAATCGGCGGCATGTATGAGGGCGACCGGTCACGCAAGCAGACCCTCGTCGACTTCGGATTCCGTCTCCCCAGCGCCCTGGACAACCGCCCCCTCCGATTCGACGAATATATGGGCGCGACCACCCAGCGCCTCTACGTCAGCGCGACGCCGGCAAAGTTTGAGATCCAGAACTCGACGGTCGGAAACAAGAGCTATATTCCGCATCAGCGAAAGAAAATTGGCGAAGACGAGCTCGTCCCGGAACGCCTGCCCCGCATCTCCGGCAGCAAGCAGCTCATCGATTCCTTTGATGCCGCAACCAGGGGCAAAGACCTCATTGTAGAACAGATCATTCGCCCTACCGGCCTGCTCGATCCTATCCTGACGCTGCGTCCCCTGAAGGGCCAGATTGATGAAACCATCGAGCTCTGCCGCCAGCGCATCGAGAAAGGCGAACGCGTCCTCGTCACCACGTTGACCAAGCGAACGGCCGAAGACCTCACCGACTACCTCCGCAACGTCGGCCTCAAGGTCCGCTACATTCACGCCGACGTTGATGCCATTGAACGAGTTGAAATCCTTCGCAGCCTGCGAGCCGCCGAAATCGATATTCTGATCGGCATTAATCTCCTCCGGGAGGGCCTCGACCTGCCCGAAGTCAGCCTTGTCTGCATTCTCGACGCCGATAAAGAAGGCTTCCTCCGAAGTGAAACCAGCCTGATCCAGACGGTTGGACGCGCTGCCCGTCATGTGAATGGTGAAGCGGTCCTCTTCGCCGATACCGTGACTGATTCCATCCAGAGCCTCATCAACATCACCGAATACCGCCGTCGAGTACAGCAGGAGCACAACGAAAAACACAGCATCACTCCGCAGAGTGTGAAACGCGGCGCGCAGGAGACCCTGAAACTCTATTCCGGTGGCAAAGCAGTCGAAGATTCTCTCGTTGCTGATTCCGGGGAAGACATCGACACGCTTGCCGTCATCAGCGAACTCGAAGAGGAAATGCAGGAAGCTGCCAGCAAGCTCGAGTTTGAGAGAGCGGCCCTTATCCGCGACCAGATCAACAAGCTGAAGAAGGAGGCAGGAGAAAAACCGCTCCCGGCGAAAAAGAAGCGCCTTCGCAAATAGGCGATCACCGAAGGCCGGAAGCGACCAGCACCTCCCACCCGATCCACATGATCGCCAAATCGATGATAACGTGACTGATGTAGGCGCCCCACATGCTGTTGGTGCGATGGTAAATCCAACTCCAAACCGCTCCTCCGATCCCTACGCAGGAACCGAGAAAGAACCCCCAACCCAGTGAGAAGAACTGACTCAGTACTACAATGTGGTGAGCCGCAAAACCCGCTGCTGCTAGGGCGACAGCTGCACCAGCCGGCATGAGTCGCCGTGCATTTCCAAACACGAACCAGCGCCAGTAAAACTCCTCCAGTCCAGCATGGAGAAATGAGATGAAAAGCGCAAACAGGAGGTAGTGATCCGCGACACCTAGTCCGACAATTCGCTCCGAAATTTGAACCACATTCTCCCCGACAACAGCCCCCAGAGGCGTGCCTTTGACGAGATAGATCAGCAGCGCCGTCACAGCGATTCCAAAAACCGTGCCCTGCAACAACGAGGCTTTGTGCCGTCGTTTCAGGGTCTTATCGACCATCGGTTCCTTGAGAATCAAGAGGGTCGTAATAACAGGCCAAAGCAACAGGTTCAGCTTGGCAAGCACATAAAAACCGTTCCCGAACGCCGTCCCCGGGAAGAGGACGAAATAAAAAAATGAAGCTGCCAGGGGCAGCACAAGAGCTGGAAGAAGAACGGCCCATCGGCGGCCGTATTTTACTTGAATTTGGGGCTTGTAATCGCTCATGGGAGCACTCTGCCTCTGTGGAATCGTCTCTCAAATCATTATTTCCGATCTTGTGATCGACAGAAACGATGGCAATATTTCACTGCAATCCTAAAGTTAAGTTATCTTAATAAACTAACTCAAATCCCTCAAAACCATGGCAGCCATCGTTGCAACGAACCTCAAGCGCGGACAATGCATTTCCTATAAGGGCGAATCCGGCAAAGTCCTCAACCTGGAGCACCGCACGCCTGGTAAAGGCAACGCGCTGATCATGGCGACGATCCGTTCTTTCACTACCGGCAAGACCAAGGACATTCGCTTCGCATCGAGCGAGAAGGTGGAAATCGTTCCGGCCGACACGATGAACGTGGAATTCAGCTATTCCGACCAGACTGGCTACCACTTCATGGATACGACGACTTACGACACCATTACGTTTCAGGAGGAGTTCGTCGCTGACAGTAAGGACCTTCTCATCGACGGCCTCGCTGTTGACATTCAATACGTCGACGGCAAACCCGTTTCCCTCGATCTGCCCTCCAACATCGAGATGGAAGTAACCGAGTCTGCTCCCGGCGTTAAAGGCGACACCGCGACCTCTGCCACCAAAGAAGCCACCTTGGAGACCGGCCTGCTTATTCAGGTACCTCTCTTCATCGGCCCCGGTGACCGTATCAAAGTCAGCAGCGAAGATAAAAAATACGTCGGCAGGGCTTAATCCCTGCCCCAGCATCCAGCCGTGACCCGCAATAGATCGAAGAACAAGCGAAGCAGGAGCCGGCGCCCGGCCCCACGGCACGGCTTGTCGGCCTTTACCGCTGCCCCTTCGGAAAATGTTGCTTTCTTCAGCGAAATCGCTGGTTCAAAGATTACGAAATTTTTTACCGGCCTGCTTCTTCTGCCGGTCTGCTGGATTCTTCTCGAGACGTTCCTTGTCCTACTGAAAGCTGACACGCTGGCGGGAGAATATTGGAGATCGAGGGAGTTCCTCGCCTTCGGCCTCGCCAGTCTTGTCTGGATCATTCTCTTCTTTGCCTGGCGCACCCGGGCCATGATGTGGCTTTACGTTGCCGGACACGAACTCACCCATGCCCTCTTTGTCATGCTCTGCCGGGGCAAGGTTTCCAAAGTGCACATTTCATCCGAGGGTGGCCACATCCTGACCAACCGCAACAACTTCATCATTTCCCTGTCGCCCTACTTCTTCCCCTTTTACACCGCCATCGCGATTCTCGGATGGACAATTGCCGAATGGATCATCAAGGACGCAGGCACTCTCGATCCCCTGTGGCTCTATGCCCTCATTGGATTCACCTGGATGTTTCACCTCACCTTCACCATTTGGATGATTGGCAGGGAACAACCGGATGTGGATCAGAACGGAAAGCTCTTTTCGTTCACTACCATTTTCATCGCGAACATGCTGCTGATCTGCATCATGCTTATCTTGGCGTCACCCACAGCCACCTTCAAAGGTTTTGGCCTCTCGCTGTGGGCAAACGGGCAGACCTTCTTCGGCCGCCTTACTGAGTCGGCTGGGGAAATGTGCGAGGTGCTTCTGTCTCGGTAGCCTCGCAATCCTATTCCATCTCAGACTCAGGCTCAGGCTCAGGCTCATTGAGTTCCAATAGCAGGACGTAGGCGTCGCGATAGCGGGGCGAATCGGCCAGGGCATCCATGACATGACGCTTGGAGCGCTCGGCATTATCCGGTTGCAGGACCTTGGCAAGTCGGTAATTCACCTCCGAAGGGTTGGTCGGTGACAAGCGAAGCGATTTCTCGAAGGAACTGACCGCAGCTTCGCGGTCATCAAGTGCTGCATAGGCACAGCCACTGCAGTAATGGGTCCGCTCAAGGAAAGGATTGATTGCCGTGCTGCGACCGGCGTTGGCGATAATACTCCCCCAGTTCTCTGTCTCAAATCCCACGTCGATGAGCCGGTTGAAGGAATTGAAGGCTTCCGACGAAATTGAAGCAATCTCCTCCAACACCGCAAGCTCTCCTTCCTTGTCATCCATTTTGCGATAGGCCATCGCCTTCATCCCGTAACCATTGCCGGGACCAGTGTAATCGGGGAGGAGATCAATGAGGCGATCCGCGGACCGCACCACCATCTTCCAACGCTCCTGCTCGATCAACTGCTGCAAATGAGTCTGCAGCGCCCAGAAGTTTCGCGGGTTCTTTTTCAGGAACGAAGCCACAGCAAGCATGCTAACCGGATTAACTTCCTCCGGTTCCGGCACGGTCCAGTCAACGTCCTCTCCGAAATCGATTGCCATCTGGAGGGCTCCTTCCAGGAACGCAACTTCCAACTCCTCCATCGAAACCGTATGGGCTGCGATAGCATCGTTGATTAGCACGCCGTCTGCGAGGTCGCCAAGAATGCCCTGCAACGCCTCCATACCGTAGTTCTCCACAATGAACTCCACCACCAACATCGACTGGTAGTAGGCAAACATGATGTGCTGCCCGCTCTTTGCCTGAAAAAACGCCTGGCTCATCTCGCTGATCGGCGTGAGCGCCTGCTCTTCAATGATCATCTTTCGATACGAAGGGGTCATCGATTGTCCCCAGAGCGGATTGCGCTGAATCTCTTCGTAAACCGAGATGCCCTCGCTCAGCCAACGCGGCATTTTGTTCTCAGTTGCGGTCAGGGTAACCACGTGGCAATACTCATGCCACAGTGTCGCTTCCCAGTTATTCTTTCCGGCCGTGACACTACCGGGGCTGTTCATCGTCACCACGGATCCGAAGCAAACTCCAAGCAGCCCCTGTCCGCCAAGCGAACCGAATGACCGGATGGCAAAGTCCTGTTGGTTGGGATAAAACTCAACGAGAGTGGGCTCCTCTATTTCAAGCCCGTATTTCTCCCCAAGTATGTGTTTTGCTTCGGTCAGGATTTCAACAACCCTTTCTCCGTAAATCGCCGCCTCCTCAACCGGCATGCGAATGATAAAATCATCGGTCTCCACCGAAGCGAAGCTTTCAATCTCTTTTCTGAGGATCTCGAGGTTATAGGCAAGGATATTGTATTCGTCCGCCTCACCCACTTGCGCAGCGAGCGGCCAGGCTTTTTCAACTTCACCCAAGCGAAGGTAGTCGAGAGCCAGTTGCAGCTTTGACGGGAGAAAGTCAGGGTCCATTTCAAGGGCCCTCAATTGACTGCTGGCACCTTCACGGTAACGGTACTTTCGGGAAAGCACCCGACCGATGAGATAGTCGATCTCGGGGTTGCCTGCCCAGACAAAGAGGGCCTGATCCCGAAAACTGTTGAAACTGGCCTTGTCGTTAAACTCCAGTTCCGCCAACACAGCCCGGTAGGCAGCCGCCCTTGGCTCGAGCGGGTTCACCTTCTCAACCAGGTCGAGAATTCCCTTGGATTGCTCGAAAAGCTCGAAGTTAATGGCAGCTTCCGCTTGAAGGAGAAGCGCTCCTGTGTGAAGAGGAGCGGCTTCGATCACCTTGCCGAGGTAGCGCTCTCCCGCCTCGCGGTCGTCGGGGAGAAAGGCTCGCGCCAATCCGAAGAGCAAATCGGGATTATCGGGCTCCAGCTTCAAGCCTCCCTGGAATTCGGAAGCGGCTCGACCGTAGTCGTCTTTCTTCAACGCAAGCTCTCCAGACGCGAGATACGCCTCGACTATGCCGTCAGGGATGTTCTTTCCCTTCGCTTTGGCCGCCTTGGCCTGCCCGTAGTATTTGTCCAACACCACACCGGGATCAGCTCCAAGAACGAGAGCGGCCTGACCAAGTTCAACATAGTCACGAGGGGTTCTTTCGCGAGTCGGCACCGCGGAGGCAGCGCGATTGATTCCGGCAAGCATCTTTGCCGCCTCTTCTTCACGCCCGAGACGAGTGAACAGATCATACGCTCTCAATAGAGCCCCAAGAGCTTCTGGAAACAGGTTTGTCGTCGCGATCGCCTCGTCCACGGCATCATCGTAGCGACCGATCTTTTCAAGGGCCCGAAAACGCAGAGTCCGCCATTCCCAGGAGGGTTGACCACGACTCAGCGAGTAGTCGCAGATCTGAATGACAAACTCGTAACCGCCCTGCTGAAAGATCTGGCGAACGCGCGGCAGGTTGTCCTCGTCGTAAAAGCGCTTGTAGTCCGCCTGGCCGAACGCGGTTCCAGCTGCAACACAGAGGGAAAGGCCCACAATAGCTCGCAGGACGGTCGGCCGGAGGCAATCGGGGAAGTTCATCAGGAACAGTGAACCCGAAAACTAACCGCTGGTAAAGCACGCGAACCGGTCCCAATCCGCCTCTGTGTCGCAGAAACCCCGAAAGACCATGGAAATTATCTACACTCGCCCTTTCCTCTCATCTTGCAAAGCACGCCGCGACGCGCTTTCATGGTCACTACGTGCCATCTTGATCGATCCCGAAACAGAAACCTCTGAGGAGACAAACCCGCTAGCTCCCTCCGCAGAATCCAAAGTCGAAACCACTTTGGAAGAGACCCCTGCGCCCACTGAAGAGTCAACGCAGGAATCCGGCGAGCTTGTCGAAGGAAAAATTCGTTCTGGGGACCCAACCGCAGAGCCAAGTGGTGATGGCGAGCCGATGCCCAGTTCCGAGGTGGCCGATTTTCTCTACAAGGTCGAACTCGACATTTTCGAAGGTCCCATGGACCTGCTGCTCTACCTGATCAAGCGCGACGAAATCGACATCTACGACATCCCGATTGAGAGCATCACCAAGCAGTATATGGCCTACCTTGAAACCTTCAAGATGCTCAATATCGGTCTCGCCGGCGAATTCCTCGTCATGGCAGCCAACCTTTGCTACATCAAGAGCCGCATGATGCTGCCCAAGCACGTGCAGCCACCCGAGGAGGATGCTGATGAGGAAGATCCGCGTTGGGACCTGATCCGCCAACTGATCGAATACAAGAAGTTCAAAGAAGCCGCAAACTATCTCGGCAACCGCGAATCCGAGGAGCAGAACCGCTTCAAGCGCAAGCCGGACAAGATTGAGACCAACAAGGACGAAACACGACCCCTCTCCGAAGACGTCGGCATCTTTGATCTCATTCGCGCCTTCCAGAACATCGTCGACCGCTTCCAGGACGAAGGCCTCGGTGAAATTGTCGACGACTCCTTCACCGTCAGCGACAAGATCGACCAACTGCTCGAAACGATCGAACCCGGTCAGTCCATGTCCTTCACAGCCCTCTTCAAGGACGCGACCAGCAAACACGAAATGATCGTGACTTTTCTTGCCTTGCTCGAATTGATGAAGCTCAACTTCTTCCGCGTCCACCAGAAGGTGATTCTTGGGGAAATTGAGCTTCGGAGAAACGAATAATAGCGCTGGAGAATCCGCTTTAAATTCGTCAAATTCACTGCAGCTTACCTGCCTGCCGGAAAGGCCTTTTTGATAGGCGTCCCTTATGGAGTTGATTCACATCGTTGAAGTCCTGATCTTTGCCGCACCCGAACCGATCTCGTCCGCCGAGATTGCCAAGGCGGTGCGTCGGGCAGCAACTGATCACGACGCTTCTTTTGCACGCGAACTCGAAAGTATTTCTCAGAGGAAAATCGAGAACGCTATCGCCGAGCTCGGCCAACGGCTCGGCCAGAGTGGAAGCCCGATCGAACTGCGGGAGGGTGCCAATGGCTGGCGATTCGTAACCCGTGACGACTATGCCGACTGGATCCGAGCCCTCCTCCCCGAGATGCGCCCGGAAAAACTAAGCCCGGCCGCCCTCGAAACCCTCGCTCTCGTCGCCTACCGGCAGCCGATCACCAAGGCAGATATCGAAGCAGTGCGAGGTGTGTCTGTCGATGGCACCATCCAGAAATTGATGGATCGCGGCCTCATTTATGTTGGTGGGCGAGCGGACCTGCCGGGCCGCCCCATGCTTTACGAAACGACCGAAGACTTCATGGAGCACTTCGGCGTCAAAGATCTCGAAGACCTCCCCAACGCTGAAGAGCTCCGCAAGATTGATTTGCCCACCGCCGAATCCGAAGAGGAGAAAGAGAGCGAAGGTGGAGAAGCTGCTGAGGGCGAAACCCCCGCCGCTGAGGATAAGGAAGCCCCGGCTGAAGCTACTCCCATCGAAAAGCCTTCAGAGGAAGAAACTCCCGCCGAACCCAAGACCGAGATCACCCTCAACATCGACCTTGTTTCTAACGAAGAAGAGGAACCTGAAGAAGACAATCCCGAAGCGGAAGACGACATAGAAGTCCGCGAAGAGAAAGCCTGATTTTTCCCGACCATGAGCCTCGACGACCTGCGCCAGAAAATCGACACCATCGACACCGATATCATTCGGTTGCTGAATGAGCGCGCCGACATCGTGCACGAGATCGGTGTTGTGAAGAAACGTGACGGCCTCGAAATTTACGCGCCCGAGCGTGAAGAGAAACTGCTCCGCAAGCTCTGCGAGAAAGGGAAAGGAGGGCGACTGCCCGACACCGCCATCCGCGCAATCTACCGCGAGATCATGTCCGCCGCCCTTGCCCTGGAAGAAGATCTCAAGATCGCCTACCTCGGGCCCGCAGGCACTTGGACGCACCAGGCCGCTCTCGGCAAGTTCGGCCACAGCGTCGAGCTGATCCCCCAGCCCAGTTTTGCCGATGTCTTTGACCACGTCGAGCGCCGCATTGCCGACTACGGTGTGGTCCCGATCGAGAACTCCACTGAAGGCGCGGTGACTCACACACTCGATCTTTTTGCTGATTCTCCACTTAAAATCTACGGCCAGGTCATGATGCCAATTGAGAACAATCTCATGGCCAACTGCCCACGTGAGGAGATCAAGAACATCTACAGTCACTCTCAGGTCATCGCCCAGTGCCGTGGCTGGCTTGGAAAGAACTTTGGTGACATCCAGGCGGTCGAGATGTCCAGTTCCGCCGCCGCCGCTGAGGTGGCCGCTCAGGAAGAAGGTGCTGCTGTTCTAGGCGGCACACTGCTGGCTGAGCTTTACGACCTCAACGTGTTGGAAACCTCCATCCAGGATATCGCGACCAACACGACTCGCTTTCTTGTCATCAGCCACAAGACCTGCCCGCCCACTGGGAAGGATCGCACTTCGGTAATGTTCTCCGTGAGGGACGAGCCCGGCTCTCTGCATCGTGCTCTCGAACCTTTTGAGGAATTCGAGATCAACATGTCCAAGATCGAAAGCCGCCCCTCCAAGCGCCGCGCCTGGGAATATTACTTTTTCGTTGATGTGGCTGGCCACTGCGAGGACGAAGCCCTCAAAGATGTGATCAAGCAGCTCGAGAAGCACTGCTCGTTTGTGAAGGTGTTAGGAAGCTATCCAGCGTAGGCGGAGAAACCGCGTCACCCTCTTTTTCCTTGAGGAAAAGGAGTAAGAAAAAGAGCTCCTATTCTTTCACCTCGCGATCGATGCGAATGATATACTCGCCGTCACGCTGGAGAGCGAGTCGATCGCGAGCCACGTTCTCGAGGTAGTCGCGATCAGTTTTGAGGAGGCGATGTTCCTGGCGAAGTTTCGCAGCAGCCTCGTTCTTGTCGTCGCGAATCTGGGTGAGCCGATTGATTTCTGAATCGAGCTCAGCTTGTCGATCGAGTTCGGGGCCAAAGAGCTTGTAGACTGCGAACGCAAGCAACACGTAGATGATGACTTCCATAACCCGTGACAACCGGCGCCAAATAAGTGGGCGCGGGGGGCCTCCCTCTCCTTTGATTTGAAGAGGAAGATCGAGGTTGTCTTGAAATTCCGGGTCGCGCATAGTCTTGGGGGTGATCCCGGCGGCTGCGCTTAGACACGCATTTTGCCGCCGTAGATGGCGTCATCACCCAGCTCTTCCTCAATGCGAAGAAGCTGGTTGTATTTGGCGATACGATCGGAGCGGCTCAGAGAACCAGTCTTGATCTGACCGGCGTTCGTAGCCACGGCAATGTCCGCGATAGTGCTGTCTTCAGTCTCACCAGAACGGTGGCTGATGACGGAGGTGTAGCGGTTTTCCTTGGCAAGCTCAACGGCGTCAAGCGTCTCGGTGAGAGAACCGATCTGGTTCACTTTCACAAGGATGGAGTTGGCCACTCCGAGATCGATACCCTTCTGGAGGAAAGAGGAATTGGTCACGAAGAGGTCGTCACCGACAAGCTGGGTCCTCTTACCAAGCTTCTTGGTGAGGATTTTCCAGCCGTCCCAGTCGTTCTCGTCACAGCCATCTTCAATCGAGATGATCGGGAACTTCTTTTGAAGCTCAATGTAGTAGTCAACGAGTTCCTCAGCAGTCTTCTCGGAGTTGTCAGACTTATGGAACACGTATTTGCCCTTCTCCTTGTCGAAGAACTCAGAGGAGGCGACGTCGAGGGCGATAAAGATTTCTTCACCAAACTTGTAA
>PKCI01000225.1 GCA_002862135.1 Verrucomicrobiota bacterium
CAATGTTGGCGCTGAAGCTAGGTTTGTCGGCACCGATCCGGAACTGCCAGAAATTCAATTTATCAATGAAATGCGCACCGGCACCTCCGGAAGCGGTGACCGGGGCTACATCTACGGACTCCCCTATGCGAAAACGTTTTACCTGCGGGGAACCGTTCCAGGCGGGCGCAGCACGTTCACAATCAAGGGCGCCCTTCCCGATCCGGCTTTCTTCTGCGCGGAAGCATTCACGAAACACCTCAACAACAACGGTCTCGAAGTTTCCGGCGAACCGACCACGGTTCGACTGATGACCATTGCCGGCGAAAGCGTCGCTGCTCGAAAGATCATCCACACCCAGAAGTCCGACACGCTCGCATCGATCATGAACCTGACAAACATGAAGTCGAACAACCTCCGCGCTGAGTGCATGCACCGAATGCTGGCTGCCGGAAAGGAATCGAAAGCTTCTACCGTGAACGCTTCCAAGATCATGAGCCAGCACTGGTCCGAAAAAGGCGTCGACATGACCGGCTCCTTTCTCGGAGATGGCTGCGGACTGAGCCGGTCCAATATCATTAGCACACGCCAGATGGCACTGATTCTCTATCATGCCGCGCAACACGAGGACTTTGACAGCTTTTACAAGACCCTCCCAGTGGCCGGTCGCAGCGGCACGCTTTCCAGCATCGGAGGCGGCTCCGCTGCTGAAGGACGAGTTGTCGCTAAGAGCGGAACGATTGCCCGCGTTCGCAATTACGCCGGCTACGTCAATACCCGCTCTGGTGAGCGCTACGCCTTCGCCATTTTCTTCAACAACTACTCGAGCGATCTCTGGTCGGTAAAATCCAAGATCGTCCGAGTGTGGTCTAGGATGGTTGGCCTTTAATTTCATGAAGCAACTCTTCGTCGCCTGCCTGTTCGTGCTGCCCGCCATGGCCACCGAACCCCACCCCGACGCAAAGCCTAACACCCACGCTCCGGGACCTGTCGATGTCCCCGAAAACGTGGCCTACATCGTGGAGGACCCAACATTTCTCGAGGGCATCGTCCTCAACGAAACCGAAGCGGAACTGACCGGCGCCTGGCAATACTCCACCCACACCCCGCCCTATGTAGGCATCGGCTACCTCCACGACCAGAAGTCGGGGAAGGGCGAAAACTCAGTCACGTGGCGGCCGGTGATCCCCGAAGACGGGACATACGAAGTCCGCATTTCACGTTGCTACAATGTGCGCCGCGCCACCAACACCCCGGTGACGATTCGGCACGCTGGCGGCGAAACCATAATACGCATCAATCAGCAGGAAGTGCCGGAATACGGACGACTTTTCCGGTCGCTGGGCACCTTTCGTTTCGAAGCCGGAAACGTCGGCTCCATCACGATTTCCAATGACGGAACCGACCCGAAGCAGGTCGCTATCGCAGACGCCGTCCAATTGATCCCGGTAAAGCCTCGGCCTGCGAAGCCCCGGCCCTAAACTGCTAACCCCCTCACTAGGGCATCTGCGGCGGCAACTCTTTCCCTTCGTCGTCGATCGGATAGAGCGCGTCGTGTGCTTTCAGCTGAGCGATGAGTCCTTTCATCATGCCGTTCAACTTCTCCGGATTCGAGCTCGCCACATTCGTCGACTCAAATGGATCCTCAGCCAGATTGAAGAGCTGATAAGTGCCCTCAGTCTGAATCGAACCGCCAGAATTCTTCGTATCCGGAAAAGTGTGATAAATCACTTTCCAGTCCCCGTCACGCCAACTGGTCCAGTAGCTGCTGCGATGCGGACCGTGAGGATAGTGCATCAGGAACTGCTGCTCGCGTCCTTCATCCGCCTCGCCACTCAAAAGAGTTTGCAACAAATCGCCGTCAACCTGATGGCCTTCGGGATTTTCAGCCCCGACCAACTTGAGAAGCGTTGGATAGATATCCTCCACCGAAGCGACCTGGCTCTGGATGCCTCCGGCCGGAATTGGCAATTGCTTCTGGAAGGCATTGTCAGGATCCCGCTTGCCCCAGGCAGCAATAAAAGGAACGCGCATGCCACCTTCGTAGTGGGCCCCTTTTTTCCCGCGCAGTGGTTCAGCGCATGCCACGACATGCTGATCACCCAGCGGAGCATCAGAGCCGTTGTCGCCGAGGAAAAAGATCAGCGTGTTCTCAGCAACTCCCAACTCCTCAAATTGATCCATCATGTCACCGAGTGATTTGTCCATGCCCTCGATAAGCGTAGCAAAGGCCTGGGCTCGCTGATCCTTTCCGGAATCCTGGTAGTGATCGATGAACCGCTCATCGACCTCGAAGGGCGAATGCACCGCATAGTGGGAGAAGTAGAGATAGAACGGCTTTTTTTCGGAGACGGTTTTCTCGATCACTTTCTCCGCTTCGAGGGTGAGAGCTTCGGACAGGTGGGTATCCGTGCCGTGGTAGGCCTCCAGGTGAGGAACCGCGTGATGCTCGCGCTTTGTGCCCCAACCATAGTTGTTCTTCCCGAGGTAACTTCCGGGAGCGCCAAAACAGTGTCCCCCGATGTTCACATCGAAGCCGAGATTGAGCGGCTCGTGTCCCTCGTATTCGCGCGGACCGAAGTGGGCTTTGCCAACATGAATCGTCTTGTAGCCGATGTTGGCAAGAACCCCGGGAAGCGTCACATCGCCGGGCTTAAGTCCGGTCCAGTTCCATCCAGGCGCGCCGTTCGGGCCGGCATTATCGCTGTCAGGCCGAATCCAGTTCGTCGCCCCGTGACGGGCAGCATTTTGACCCGTCATGATCGTATTTCGCGTCGGCGAACAAACACTCATGGCGTAGAACTGGTTGAAGCGAATCCCCTGAGAAGCGAGACGTTCCATTCCGGGGGTGCGGTAAAAGTCGTTCAGGGGATAGCGTTTTGGCTGGCCGTCATCATCGGTGAGAAAAGGGACCGATGTGTCCATCACCCCCATGTCATCGACGAGGAAAACCATGATATTTGGCTGGTCGGCAGCCGACAGACTCGTGACTAAAACCAACGCAGCAAAGAACGGAAGAAATTTCATAAGAGCAAAACCCTAGACCGTTCTGTCCCGCGCGGGCAACCCCGAAAAAGCGCCGCAGAAAGATCGGCAGGCGCTACTTTTTCGGAATCTTAATCTCCTGCCCCACTGAGAGCTTGGTGAAATCAAGACCTGGGTTCAGCTTCACGATCACCTGGTGATCCAACGCTTTTGTCTTCGCAATTTTCCACGGATTGTCGCCGCTTTGAATCGTGTAGGGTTCCCATTCACCTTTATCGGTGAATCCCTCCGCGCCTTCTTTTTCAGCCGCCCCCTTGGTCGAGGCTAGTAAGGAATCGGCTTTCTCCTCAGCCTTGGATGGTGGCGGATTCTTTGACATCACATCAACCGGAAGCATCAGGACATCCCCTACCTTCAGCGCATCAGCGTTGCCGAGATCGTTCTCATGAAGCAGGGAGCGAAATTCAATCTCGTGAGCTCCCGCAATCGTCCAAAGGTTGTCACCCGATTGAACCACATACTTTTGCCTATTCGCAGGCTTCACGACAAATTTGACGGAAGCCACCTCCTGATGTTTTTCCTGCTTCTCTCCGCTGGCAGGAAGAGGTGGCGCAGGGGCATCCGGTTTGGCTTCCTGCCCCTGGCAGATGGCTGCAAACAGGCTGAGCGCCTGAAAAAGAAAAAGCATTAGAGGTTTCATTTGCTGAGTCGAATTCGTGTTTTGGGGCGAAACACTACCAGAACTCCAGTTTCGTGAGAAGCCCGATCTGCATCGGACTGTTTTTCATCGAGGCCCGATGCTCTTATTGACTTCTCGATCGCTAGAGAATGCAATAAGTTTGGAAGAATCCGCATTTTCCCGCCGCCTAATATCTAGCTTCCACGAAATCACCACTTTAACTTACCGATCATGAACCGAGCATTCACCTGCCTCGCCGCTATCATCCTCAGCTTGACCGTATCCGCCTTCGGCGAAGAGCGCGTCAACGACACAATCATCGGTTCCGGAACCACCCTGGACATCACCGACGAAGCCATGTCTGACGCCACCCGCAGTCAGCCCGGATTTTTCATCATGCAGGGATCAGTTCCGAAAAAGTAACTTTTTCTGAAATAACCATGCCAAAACACCTGACTCTAACATTTCTAACTCTGGTTGCCTCCTGCGCCTTTGCCGCGGAAGAAGCCTTCACCATCCTTGCCCCGAGCCGCGACTCGAGCACGCTAATCACGGTGAGCGCTTTGGTTAAGGGCGATAAAGTCGAGCTGAAAAAAGAGCTCCAACTACCACTCAAATTCCCTCCCACTACCATCGCGGCTTCGGCGATCAGGCCGCTCTTCTACGTGACCGGCAATCAGGTTATCGAGGGCCAACCGGCCGCTGCGGTCATTGATTTCAGCAAATCAACAACGGTCAAGTCCGAGGTCTCAATGACCAACTTTGATGTCGCCCACGGCTACGCCTACCTCAGCCTTGATCGAAAAGAGAACTTTCTCCTCGGAGCTAACTACCGTGAGGGATTCGTCGACGTCTATGAACTCGACGAATCAGGCCTCCCTGCGGCTCTGGTCTCAACCTTGAACGAAGGCAGAAAAAACGCCCACTGCATCCTTCCATCTCCCGATAATCAGTTCGTTTACATCCCCTACGTCAAAGACACCAATGCCCTCTTCCAGTACAAGTTCGATCCCGAAACTGGTGCTCTCTCTCCACTTGAAAAACTGGACGCCGGGCCACCTGAAGGCACCGGCCCGCGCCACATGGCTTACCATCCCACCAAGCCCTACGTCTACTTCAGTAACGAACAACACGTTGGCGTTTCCGTTTACAAGAAGGGCAGCGATGGCCAACTCGTCAATGTCCAGGTTTGCGACACCACTGGCATTGAGCTGCCCGAAGACGGCCGGAGCGCTTCGGACATTGTCATCACCCCCGACGGAAAATATCTCTTCACCGGGTTGCGAGCCGCCAGGCACGGACTGGACCAAGTATCACGGTGGGCGGTTCAGAAAGATGGCCTTGTCAAACATCTCGGCCTAACCAAGGCCGATGAAGTTCCCTGGGGCATGGCCATTTCACCCGGAGGCGAATATCTCGTCGTGACCGGCTTTGGCTCCGGCACCTTGATGGTCTTTCGAATCGAAGCCGATGGTGACCTCACCCGTGTCGCCACGATGGATTGGGATCCGAAGATTTCCGACGTGATCACCTGGGCTCCTGAGTCCGGGTAGTCCCTGGCCCAACAGGGTCGGTTCGTTAACTCAACCCTGTTGGTTATAACGCAAATTCCATCAAGCAGGCCTTGGCGAACCGGGTGAATACCGGAACTATGATTCAGCCATGAAAAAACTCTCTACCTGGCTCAGCCTACTGTCGTTCCCGGTTCTGATCCTCGCCGAAGGCCAACTCGGTAACGAACTCGAATGGGTCAAACTGCCCGACCGGGACGGACAGTCGATCACGATCCAGAGAACCAGCGATGGCACCCTTGTCCTCACCGCCAACGAATCGTTCTTTCCGATTCGCGGCCTCAAATGCGAAGGGAGGTCTGATGTTCCCGATGTCGCCGAGTTGAACAAAGGCAGTTCGTTCGCCACCATCACCGGTTGGACTGACGGGTCGATCGCCGAGTGGGGACTTTGGACCGGGACTGGAACACTCGACGCCGACCTCTCCTACACCGGTGATGCCGATTTCATGATCCTCACCTCTGAGGGGGTAAAACGGCTGATCTCAAAACAGTCGGTATCGATCCCTATCGGGGAAGGCGGCTTCACCACGCTCCGACTCATTGCCAAAAAGGCGGCACCCGGCACCACCTTCGAACGTCTCACCCTTTCCGGCACCGCCGCGGCTGACGCCGGAGTTGTCCGCAAACGCTGGCGCCCCGCCGCCGCTCACGCGAAATTCAGCAGCTCCAAGTCACCCGACAATGTCCGGCTCTGGATCATGGAAATGGATGCGGTCCCGGGTGAGCTGGACTTTTACTGTCCAGTGACGACCCCCTTCGGTTACTACGGGCCGACCTGGAAGGCTGACGGCACGGTCAATACCAGTTTCAATTTCTCCCTCTGGTCATTCAAACGGGGAGCCCCAGAACCTCCGGTGGAACAGTTGTCTCACCTCATCGCAATCGGGGATCCTGACGCGCTTTTCAGCGGCTTCGACCACGAGGGTACCGGAGTTAAGATTCGCGGCTGGGAACCGCTCGAGGGCCGCCAGGGTCAACGGCAAACGCTGGCGCTCCGCGTCGAACCCGGCGACGAATACGACACCTACTGCAGCTACTTCTACGCTGCCGACGAAAAACGCTGGCGGCTCTTCGGTGCCGGCAAGAAATGGAACAAAAGCAAACCGCTTTCTTCGCTTTGGGTTGGCAGCTTTGTCGAAGTGCCCGGTCCATCCCCAGTTCAGCGCACCGGTCCCTACCTTCGCACCATGCGCTACCGGGGTTGGATTATGGATGAAAACGAAAAGTGGTACTCGCTCGACCAAATGCAGAACGGCAATGTTGACAGAGAATCCGGGCTGACCCACACCAATCGTGGCGTTACTGACGATGGCTGGTTCTTCCTCGAAACTGGTGGCTGGACTTTTCGGGAACCCCCGTTCAAAGGCGAAACAGTTGTGATTCCGTCAGGAAAGGCACTACCAAAAGCCGACTACCTTGATCCTGATGACCTGGAATATCTCAAGACTCTGCCCTGCGAAATCGTGATCACCAACCTGGAGCGGCGCGGTGGCAAAGCGAGAGTGAGCTACGCCATCCGCGGGGCCGGTGATAAAGCAGGGGTCACTCTCTACTGGGGTGATGATGAAGGCCTGACATTCGCAGATCGCTGGGACAGGTCAGCTGTCATCCCAGGAAATTCTGATGGAGAGTATCAACACGTGTTTGATATCGATCCCAATCACCCGCTTCACACGAGAGTTTTCCTCAAGAACGAGCAGGGACAGTTTTGGAGCGCCGACAGCAAAGTGGCTCAGCCTTGAGCAATGTGATCGCTAAAAACAATACTAGCGCGATCGGGGCAGCGGCAGCAGGTCGAGCGGCGACTGATCCATCTCGCTCCCACTTCCCTTCATTTCTCAACTTCCCAGACAAATTGTCTGTTTGAAGCCACTCCCCCCGGGGTTGCAAAACCAATTCGTAGCGAAACTCCGCGTTTCCGACTCCAAATAATTCACTTTTTTGGTATTTCTGCTACATTTCTCTATTTTTTATAAAATTTTGACAGAAACATCTAGAGAATTGCGAGCCGTCCCCTCTTATGGCCACACTTCCCAGATTCGACGGGACACAAAAGCTGAGACATGTCCAATTCCCCATGGTTACCAGACGAAAATCCCGATGCCCGGAGAAAACCCGAAGGCAGCTGGGATGCCGTCACACCTCAGCCTCTCGGTGCTCTTGGTCACGCCCAATCGCCAGTCATCCGCGCCGAGGGAGAGCCTGCCTCTTCTACGCAGGGACTGAAAACCGATCCTCTGGTTGACCGCTATGACCTCGTTTACTTATTGAAGAAAAATCTCTTCCGTCTCACTTTGGCTCCTATTGTTTGCGCAGCCCTCGGAGTCTTTTTCTATCTGAAACAGGAAAAACTTTACGAGAGCTCCGCTCTGCTCATGGTGGACTCCAGTCTCAACCAACGACTTCAGTTTGGATCGACTGACTCCAACTCTGACCACATCCGAGAGTCGCTTAAATCTTTCGAGGTCGCTATTGTCGCTGACTCAGTCATTCTCAGGGTGGTCAATCGACTGGACTTGAAAAACGCCCCGGGTTTCCTTCCCGCCAACCTCGGCAATCCAGCCGATCTGCCGGATACAGAACTGGTTCACTTTCTTCGTGAGAATCGCGTTCAAGCGACACTCCAGCCGGAAACTCGACTCATTCGAATTGCTGCTTCCGATCCGCAACCGGAACGGGCCCGCCAAATCACTGAGGCATTTGTCGATGAGTTCGAAGGCTTTCTTGCCGGTCAACGAAAAGGCGAATCACCCAAGGCCAGGGAAAGCATCGAGAAACAGATCGAAGAAGCTAAAACCGCCGCCTTTACCAGTGAGGCCAGCCTCAAAGAATATCGGGAACAGAACGCCGACCTCCCCATGGAGCAGGATCACGTCCTCCTTTCCAGCCGACTCGCACAACTGGGCGAAGACCTCAACACGGCCGCACGTGAGCGCGTCGAAATGGAAAGCACGCTTGAGTCCATCAAGGACATCGATCCGAAAACGAATCCGGTCGACATTATCGAGATCGCTGATTACCAGACTGTTTCCCACGTATCATCACTCCTCTCTGCTCTGAACAGTTCAAAGTCGCGCCTCGCCGTAGCTGCCCAGCGCTTCACAGAAGCCAACCCCTCCTACCTCGCTGCCAAAGCAGAGGTCGACCGAAACAACGAATTGCTCGAGGAGCAGGCGGCCGGCATCAAGAAAACGTTCCAGTCCAGATACGAAGCTTCCCTCAAGCGAGAGCAGTCGATTGAAACTGAGCTGGCTGCCTTGCAGACCAAGTTCGTTGAGGTGAAGTCGAAGAGTTCCGAATTACGTGTGCTTCAAACCGAAGCCGAGAATAAGTGGCAGATCTTTCAGGACTTACAGAAGCGCCTCGGTTCGACTGTTATGTCCACGGAGCTTCCGGGGAACATCGCCACGGTCGTATCCGAGCCCCTCACCCCTTTCAAAGACTCCCGTAGCCCTGTAGTGCTTTTTGTTGCCGCCGGACTTGTCCTCGGTTGCGCCATCAGCGTCGGCTGGGTGCTGATTAAAATCCTTTCCGGACTTCCCTTCACAGACACACTCCAGCTGGAAAACCATCTCGGGCTGCCTGTGATTGCCGATTGGACCAAGGAATCCAAATCTGCGCTGGGAACCCCGACACCGGCCATGATGCAGACCATGACCAGCAATCGGGCCAAGACGATCCAGGTCAGTGCCCCGGGACTCAACAGTCAGGGCGTTTCCGTGGCTGAAAACCTAGCCCAGTTGGCTGCCGCAAGCGGAAGAAAGACCCTGTTGCTCCTCGTTGAACCCGGCGCTCAGCAGGCAAGCATTGCTCCGACAGCCATCAATAATCTTCATCGTCTCGCTATCAGTCCCGAAAACGTGATGGATGAGAGAGCTTTTCCCGATGTTCTTTCAAGATTCCGCGAGCTCTACGACAAGATCGTGATTGAAGCCGGAGCCCTAGACGACCCCGCCGCGGTAAACTGGATTTCTCACTTTTCTGAACAGGACATCGTTGCAGTCGGGTGCGGGGCTATTTCCAAGAGCGAAATCGCCTCACGCGTTCGCAGCCTTTACCGGCCCGATGCGGCTCCCGTTGCTCTCATGCTGGTAAATCCCAAACCCTCAGAGAAAAAGTCAAAGCAGAAGCCTGCGACACCGCCTGTTCCTTCCGGTCCGGTTCGACCGGCCAACCAAGGACAAACGTAGAAGACACGCCCTAGCCTACGGCTTTCACGTGATAGCGCGAGTAGCCACTCGCGGACCGCACGTTGATTGATTCCATTCTGCGAGTAGGCCGCTACCCGCTGTCTCGCATCACCATTCTCCTCCTCAATCCAACGCCCTGATGGTCCTTCGATTCCTTGCTCTGACTACTCTGGCGTTCACCTCAATACTCGCATCTGAGGGCAAAACGCCCAACCTCCTTCTCATCATGGCTGATGACCTGGGCTATTCCGACCTCGGTTGCTACGGCAGTGAAATTCAAACACCTCATCTCGATGCCGTGGCGGAAAACGGCCTGCGATTCACCCAGTTCTACAACACGGCCCGCTGCTGGCCGACCCGGAGCTCCCTCCTCACCGGATTCTACGCTCAACAGATTCGACGCGACAAACTCCCCGACATTCCCGCCGGCGGAAACAGGGCGCGGCGCCAGGACTGGGCAGTGCTGGCCCCACGCCTCCTTGCGCCGGTCGGCTATCGATCCTATCACTCCGGCAAATGGCATATCGACGGTCAGCCGCTTGAAAACGGATTCGATCGCTCCTACCTGCTCCAGGATCAAAGCCGTTTCTTCAATCCCGAGGTCCACTACCTCGACGACGAGAAGCTCCCTCCGGTCGAATCGGGCACCGGCTTCTATGGTACGACAGCTGTCGCCGACCACTCCATCAAGGTCCTCAAGGAGCATGCCGATCAACACGGCGACAAACCGTTCTTTTGCTACATCGGTTTTGCCGCGCCTCACTTTCCCCTTCATGCCCTGCCCGAGGATATCGCCATCTACGAGGACACTTATAACGATGGCTGGGAAGTCATCCGACAGCAGCGATGGGAACGCATGAAAGAACTCGGGGTCGTGGACACCAATGCAGTTGCTGAACCCTCTGCGCCGGAACGCAAGCTTGGCCCGCCCTATCACTTTGACGATGCCTACGAGATTCTCGGGCCAGGCGAGGTGCGGACGTCGTTGCCCTGGGAAGATCTGACCAGAGAACAGAAAGAATTCCAGGCCACCAAGATGGCGATCCATGCCGCCATGATTCATCGCATGGATATCGAGATCGGACGTATCTTC
>PKCI01000103.1 GCA_002862135.1 Verrucomicrobiota bacterium
AGTCCCCGGTTTTCGAGAGGGAAATCCATCAGTCCGTAGCCGAGGAAACGTGACTGGGTCAGGAACATACCGGTTACGGAAATCAGCGAACCTATCACGGGCACAAAGCCGCAGGCAAAGAAAATGGCGTTGGTGAACAGCTCCCTCAAGATATACTGCAGGTTGATTCTGGCGCTGCGGGCAAAGGACTGGCTGATGCTGAGGTCAGCTTTGACGTAGTCATCGCCTTTAACGGCCCTGAGGGTTTTCTCTGCGATGGCGCCGAGGGATGGGGCCAAGAGAATAAGGGCGAGGTGCTTGTGAATAAAGACGAAGCCGGCTGCGAGTGCGATGAAGGTGAGAATGGCGGTCGTGATCGTCACAGTTTTGTCGAGCCACTCCCACGGAATCCTGACAAGCCTATCAATCCACTCTGAGATACCTCCTGCCGCTAAGTAGATTACGGTGAAAAGGACGATACTGAGTAGCAGGCTGATCAAGCCGGGGAGCAATTGGAAAGGCCAGAGTTGATATCGGAACAGTGCCTTTGGGACCTTGAGGTAGGCGGTGAACCCGGCGAGGGCTTGGCTGACGAAGCGAGGAGCGGGCATTGGGGGATGCAAGAGGTTCAGGACAAAGGAGAGAAAGTTGGAATCAAGTCAACCCGGTGGATGCCCTTACCCTGTGAAATGGCATCGATGCCGTGAGGATAAAGATTGGCACGGGAATACCATACCTGATCAAGTCCCTCGACGGTCGAGGTCAGAATTTTAAGCTTGGCGACAATGAAACGACTTTTCAAACCTTCCGCAGTCGGCGCACTGGTGCTGTCAATTTCTCTGGCGACTTCTCTTGCTGAAACCCTGTCAGTGCCCCATTTTTTCAGTGATCGCATGGTCCTGCAGCGGGAGGTGCCTTGCGCGGTGTGGGGCAAGGCGACTCCGAACACGGAAGTTAAGGTTTCGTTCAAAGGGAATTCGGGAAAGGTCATTTCCGATGAGCAGGGTAACTGGCGCACAGCTGTTGTGACCGGGGCGGCGGACGCAAAGGGCGCTGAACTGGTCATCACATCAGGCGAAGAGAAAATCGTGATCAATAATGTGCTGGTCGGCGAGGTCTGGCTCGCTTCCGGTCAGTCCAACATGGTCTGGACAGTGGATCGGGTGGAGCAATATGCCGAGGAAATTACCAAGGCTGATTTCCCCGGAATGCGTTTCTTCAACGCGCCCACGGTTACGGCGGTGGAGCCGCAGGATGATATCGAAGGGGAGTGGACTGAGGCCACCTCTGAAACGGTGGGGGGCTATTCAGCAGTGGCCTATTTCTTTGCCAAGAAGCTGCACGGGGAACTGGAGATTCCGATTGGTGTTATCAAGACAGCCTGGGGTGGAAAGCCGGTCGAAACCTTCACCAGTCGCGAGGCGCTCAATACCCTACCCGGAACGAAGAAGCTGGTCGACGACGCCTTGGCGGCGGACGCGGACTACGACCCGGAGCAGGCTCAGAATTTCTACGAGAAGCGGCTTGCTGACTGGGAAGTGGCCTCGGCTGCCTGGAAGGAAAAGCCGGAAGAGCAACGTGGTCGGGCTCCGCGAAAACCGGCACCTCCGAAGCGCCCACTCGATACTGAGGGCAAGCCCGGCGTGCTTTTTAATTCAATGATTAATCCGTTTGTGGGCTACACGATTCGGGGAGCGATCTGGTATCAAGGCGAGGGTAATGCCAAGGAGGGGGCGGTTCCCTATGACGAGACCCTGCCGCTGATGATCAGTGACTGGCGGAAGCGCTGGGACGACGAGTTTTCCTTCTACTACGTGCAACTGGCCAATTTCCGCCAGCCGACCACCGAGCCGGGCGATGATGATCCATGGCCTCTTCTCCAGGACCGAATGCGTCTCGTGCTTGATATCACGCCGAAAACAGGCATGGCGATTATCAATGATGTGGGTGAAGCCGACGATATCCACCCGTGGAACAAGCATGACGTTGGCGATCGTCTCGCGCTCTGGGCGTTGGCTAAAGACTACGGCAAGGATCTCGTGGCCCACTCCGGTCCACTTTACCGGGCGGTCAAATTTCGGGAGAAAGAAGCCCGCGTATTCTTTGACCAGGTCGGCAGCGGACTCCGGGTTCGAGGTGGCGGAAAACTGAAGCGTTTTGAAATCGCGGGGGTAGACAAGGTCTGGCATTGGGCGCATGCGAGGATCGAAGGCGCGGACTCCGTCATTGTTTCGAGCGAGGATGTGGAAGCTCCGGTAGCGGTGCGTTATGCCTGGGCTTCCAACCCGGAAGGGGCCAATTTGATCAACAGCGAGGGGCTTCCGACTTCGGTATTCCGAACCGATGACTGGGATGATGTGGTTTCCAAGGATGCGATTGAGGCAGCTGCCGCCGTGGAAGCCCGCAAAGAACTCTCGGCCCGGATTAAAGCATTGGCGTCCAGGAGACAGGCCCTAGATCGTCAAAGCGGGGAATTCAAAGAGCTGGCGGCTGAACACGCCAAGTTGATGGAAGCATGGCGTTCCACCGCCTCGAATCGGTAATGATTTGATGGCAGCCGCGACTGCCCGATCTGACAACCGAACTGACGGGTAGGGTGGGCACGACATTATCTTGTTAAGGATTGTGTTCCTTTGGTCTAATACATGTGAGTCTCGGAATTCTACCGTGAGCGATCCTAACGACAAACTGACCCAGATCACACTGCTGTGGACAAATGCCCAGCCGTCAGTGATGGCATTTATTCGCTCAATTACGCCTCAGTTGGCTGACGCAGAGGATATCCTCCAGGATACCGCTCGCCAGGTCGCGAACCGGTTCGACGAATACGATCAGTCTCGACCGTTTGCCCCCTGGGCGATGGGAATTGCTAAATACAAGGTGCTGGAATGGCGCCGCAGGCAGGCAAGGGGGGCGATACTACTGGAAGAGGACGCGATCGATGCGATTCATTTCTCCTATAAGGAACGAGCTGAAGACTGGCCGGAGGTTGGGCGCGCCATTGACCTCTGCCTGAAGAAGGCTTCGCCGGCGGCCGAGAAACTGCTGGTACTGCGATACCTCGAAAATTTGAAACCCGCCGAAATCGCGCGTCGACTCGATTCGAGTGCGAATTCAGTATCCGTTCGCCTGACGCGGGCCCGAACGGCTTTGCGTGATTGCATTCGAAGGCGTCTGAAGGAGGCGGAAATTGGATAATGAATAATCCTGATAAATATATCGATGCCTTGCTGGATGGTGTCCTCGACGAAGAGGGATGCTGCGAGCTGAACGAGTGGATCGTGGCATCCCCGGAGAACGCTGAATATTTTGCTGAGCTTTCTCATATTCATTCCCGTCTCCATGACTGGGCCGAGGCGATCGGATCCTGCGGCGTGGATGATGTGGTTGAGTCAGTAAGTCAGTCCGTAGCGTTTGATTCACCGAAGATTCGCTGGCAGGCCAAGGCAATCGCTGCTGCTGTGGTTGCCGCGCTGTTAGCAGTGTTTTTATTAAACTCCGATCCGGCGCCTGTCCCGGGCGGCCCTGTGGCCGAGCTGATAGAGAGTTCCGGTGCCAAGCTGGTCTATCACGGCAGGGCGATGGCGGCAGAAGAGAAGGTGATTCTTTCGGGGGACTATCAACTCGTTGAGGGGATTGCTTCAATTGGTTTCGAAACCGGGGTTACACTTTTGATCGAGGCTCCGGCTGAGTTTCGCATGGCGTCGTCTAAGTTGGTCGAACTGAGCAGTGGTCGCGTCTCGGCCCATGTGCCGCCGGAGGGCATTGGTTTTACTATTGAGACTCCGTCTGCAGATGTGGTCGACTACGGAACTGACTTTGCTGTTGAGGTGGGGAAAGACCGATCCAGTGAAGTTCACGTGTTTGAAGGGGAGGTGAAAGTGCAGCTACGCGAAGGAGAAATGGACCCGGTTCGACTCCTGAAGAACGATGCGACGCGGATTGAGTATGACACGGATGTACCGCTTGGAATTCCGGTCGATAACGATCGTTTTCTTCGCAGCCTTAATGAACCGGTCATGGAATACTCTCGGATCATTCGCGAAATGAATCCGGTAGTTTACTTCCGTATGGGAATCCCCAAGGAAGGAAAAGTGATAAAAAACTTGGGAGGTCCGATCGACGGACAGTTGGTGGACGTTGCTTGCAAGCGTCCCCCGTTTGCTACCGGCCGCGTTGGTTCATCGGTCAAGTTTGAGGGCCCCGGCGTCAGCCCCCATGTGGTAGCTTACAATTATCCCAAGGCGGAAGGGCTGCTTTCCGTTTCTGCGTGGGTTCGAGCCGAGAGCTGGCCACGGTGGGGATGCATTGCGGCGAATGAGAATAAAAATGTGTTGGGTCAATTTCGACTGGGATTCAATCGTGACTCCGGAAGGATTAAGGTGAGAGTGCGGGATGACGAGAATCGAGAAGTGCAACTTATCGATCCGGAGGTTCTTCCGTTGAAGGAGTGGCAACACATTGTCTTTGTGGCTGACGGCAAGACTCTGCGCTTGTTCCGCAACGGTCAGGAGGTGGCCTCAACCGAATGCGGTCCGATCAGTAGCCCTCGCAATACAAGTGCCGATCAGTTGTTTGTTGGCGCCCAAGACAATCGTGATGGAAAAATGATTCACTTTTGGCATGGGCGCATCGATGAGATTGCCCTGTTCAATTATCCGATGACAGACGACGATGTCATGAAGCAGTATCAATCAGTTTCCAAATAATGAGACGAATTTTAAATTCCCTATTCCTTTGCTTTTTCATCTTCAGCTTTGAGGCGGAGGCGCGTACTAAGGAAGAACGCCAGGCTGCCAAGGCTGCCCGTGAAGCGAAGGAACCCCCATTACCTGAGGGGCTCAAGCAATATCCCGAGGTTAAGCCGGCGCCGCCCGTGGCCGTTGATATGGAGCTGGTGCTGAGTCGCCAGCAGATTGCAAACGCGGCCTCGGTGATTGACGAGCATATTGCCAATGGGCTCGCCAAAGCGGAAGTGAAAGCCAATCCGGCCGCGAGCGAAGAAGCGCTTTTAAGGAGACTTTATCTCGATATCATTGGCCGAATTCCCTCCGATGATGAAGCCGACCGGTTCTTTTCCAGTAGAGATCCTGACAAGGTTGCTGATTTGATCGATGAGCTACTAGTCTCCGATGGCTATCGTTCGCATCAATTTACCTGGATGGGGGACATGCTGCGCCACAAAAGTGAGGGAGCCCGACGTGGGGACTTTGCGCTTTATGATCGCTGGCTCAAGGATCAGTTGAAAATGAATCGCCCATGGAATGAGGTGGTTTATGAGATGCTCACGGCGAAAGGCAGCCTCGCTACCTCAGGTCCGGCCGGTTATTTGATGCGCGATCCGGGAATGCCACTCGATAATCTCTCGAATACCCTGACCATCTTTCTTGGCGCCAACGTTTCCTGCGCGCAGTGTCACGATCATCCGCTGGCTCAGTGGACTCAGCAGGAATTCTATGAGATGGCCGCCTTCTTCGGATCGAGTGAAGTGAGCGCTCGTGACCCCCGAAAGATCAGCAAGAACCTGGCAACGAATGCTCTTTCGAAGCAGGACCTTATTAAGGTAGTGGCGCAGAACATGGCCAGTATTACGGAGTTGGGTGCTCAGACATTGGTCTATCCGGAAGACTACGCTTATGATCACGCTGAGCCAGGCGATCCCGTTGTGCCTATGCTGCTGTCATGGGGCGGTGACGATTTCAAAGGTGCGGCATACCAGGTTGATACTGATGACCCGACCGAACTGCGCAATAGTTTCGCAAGCTGGATGACTCATCCGGAGAATCCACGTTTTGCGACGACGATAGCCAATCGTCTCTGGAAGAAAAATTTCGGAATTGCGGTTCAGGAACCCGTTGAAGACATGGATGATCCTCGTCTCGCTTCCAATCCAGCATTGCTGGCGTTTCTCGGACAAATCGTGGTGGCGGCCAAATTTGATCTGCGTGAATACCAACGAGTGCTATACCACACCAAGGCCTATCAAGCTGAGGCCAGTGTGACACCGGCGATCGGAGATATTGATGATTATCCGTTTCCCGGGCCGGTTTTGCGACGGATGACAGCGGAGCAAGCATGGGACTCCATTCAGACGCTGATTGCCGGGACTAAGATCGATAGCTACGAAACGGACTACTCGCATCATGTCAGCAAATTTGCGTTTCCGTTTGATGATTTTTCCGAAGAGGAAATCTACAACACGGCTCTGGCGATGAAAGCTTCAGGCTACCTGAAGAAAAAGGAGAGGCAGCGAGGTCTTGATCTCCGCGCCTCAGCGCTGCCGCAGCCAGAGAGACCTGATCACTTTTTAAGGATGTTTGGTCAGTCTTCGCGAGAGCTGATCGATGACGGAAGCCTTGAGGGAAATATCCCTCAGACTCTGGTGCTGATGAACGGTGAGATTCAGGAAATGGTTTCGGCGCGTGATGCCAGGTTGACACGCAAGGCGAAGTCTCTCGATTCGATGGATGAGCAAGTGGAATTTCTCTACCTCAGCTTCTTCAGCAGGAAGCCGACTGAAAAGGAGTCTGATCGCATCAAGCAGGCGATGGAGGAGGGAACCTCGGTTCCCGATCTCGCCTGGGTCCTTTTTAATACACCTGAATTTCTTTTCGTTCAGTAGTCTGGGCTGACTTTGAACCTGACATTTTCCATACCCCTTCTCTTCGCAACTATGAAATTGGATACCGACCTTTCCCGACGGCGCTTCGTTGAGCGCATCGCAAAATCGGCGCTTGGCCTTACGGTCTTGCCAACGATTGGCTACACCGCCGACGGCGCCAGCGGACCCGGGTTTGGCAAAGCAAAAAACATCATCTTTCTCCAGGCTCGCGGCGGCATGAGTCACGTCGATACCTTCGATCCTAAGGAAGGTGGTTCGAAGGGACCAGCTGACGCCATTCCTACCTCTGCAGATTTTCAAGTGACCTCCTACCTGCCCGAGACTGCGAAGGTAGCGGATCGCCTTTCCGTGATTCGCACGATGACAGCCAAGATCGGAGTGCACGGTCCAGCGCAGTATTTCATGCGAACTGGCTTTGCGGAGCGAACCACAGTGAAGCACCCTAACCTGGGAGCTTGGGCCCAGCACTATCTTGGCCGTAGTCACGAAACCTTGCCGTCATCTGCCTGCATCAATGACGGTCCGCGCTACGGCAATGGATTCTTTGAGCCTTCCTTCAGCCCCATTCCAATTCACAATCCCATGACCGGGCTCAAGAACGTTGATGTTTACGGGGGAGCGGATCAACTCAAAGAGAAACTCGATCTGGCGCAAGACCTGAGTGTCGCTTTCATGGATAAATATCCGGATGCGAACGTATCCGCCTATCGAGAATTCTACGACAATACGCTGCGCCTGCTCCGCAGCGAAGATCTCTCAGCTTTTGATATCACTCAGGAGCCGAACGCGGTTCGGGAGCGTTTTGGAATGGGTCAGTTCGGGCAAGGGTGTCTCCTGGCTCGTCGTCTCGTTCAGGCCGGAGTGCGATATGTCGAAGTGAGCAGTGAAGGCTGGGACATGCACAACACACTCGAGGCTGACATGGAAGAGGTGGCTCCTTCGTTCGATCAGGCCTACGCTGCTCTGATCAAGGACCTGGAAGCCAATGGATTGCTCGAGTCCACACTGGTAGTGTTGGCAACAGAATTTGGGCGCAAGCCAACCTGGGGTGGTAAGGGGCGGGGGCACTACCCGCTTTGCTTTTCGACGGTGTTGGCCGGCGGCGGGGTAAAGGGCGGCTATGTCTATGGTGCTTCCGACGCAGAAGGGCGGCTTCCTGATAAGCCCACAACGGTAGAGGATTTTCACGCCACCATCGGTTGGGCAGCAGGCATGCCCATCGAAGAGCCGTATGTGACCTCAACCGGCCGGCCTTTTCAGGTCGGTGGAGCCGACGCGAAGGTGGTGCACGATGTTTTTGCTTAGGGTCTCGCCCAGCCGCGTGGAGAACAGCAGAGGCTCGAATCATGAGTTTGCGCGCCAAGGTTTTCTACTGAGAACTTCGTAACTTAGTGGAGCGATTTGTTTATGAAAGCCGCCACAGTTGTCCTTGCGGCAATCGCTGAAAGCTGTCTTAGCAATACCACCGCCAACGATGAGGGTCGCATTCAGCTTCTTGCCGGCGTCGGTCTGGCCAATAGGAAAGGCGGGCAGGGAAGCTGCGGCAGCTGAATTGGCCGAAGTCTAAAGGAATTTTCGGCGATTCATGGGTGTCTGGGGGATCTGATCAAATTTCGGTAGCTAGGTCGCAGTCGGGTTGCAACCGCGCGAATTGGTGACACCTATACTCGATAGCGCCATTAAGGATTTGGCGCTGCTCTTCTACCTTAGAGGAAGTCGACTTCAAAGTGAGTCTTCGCGCATTGTTTCACTCTATTAATCATGAAATGTGACGCCAAACTGCTCGGTATTTTTCTCAGCCTGCCCGCTGACGATCTGGCTCGAGGGTGGAAGTGGCACCTCATGAGTCGGGAGAAAGCTTCATGAAAAATTCTATCATCCACTTATTGATTGCGCTGATGGCGCTGGGTCCGGGAATCGCCTCAGCTGAGAGCAAACCTAACGTTGTCCTCATCTACATCGATGATCTCGGTTACGGTGATCTGGGCACCTATGGAACACCAGATATTCCCACCCCGCACATCGACCAGTTGGCGGCGGAAGGGGTGCAGTGCAACACCTCCTACATCACGAATCCACCGTGTTGCCCGAGTCGCTGTGCCCTCATCATGGGGCAGTATGGTCAGCGCTTCGGCAAGTATGGCATGTCACGTGGACTGCCCATCCCTGAGGATCGGCCCACCCTGGCTCGCTTTCTCTCTGACAATGGTTACGTGACCGGTCAGATCGGCAAGTGGGACATCGGCTCAAAGCTGCAGGGACCGCTCGAGGTCGGTTTCCAGGAAGTCGCGAAAAAGGCACCTCAAAAGGTCTACTCCGACAAAGAGGTCGAGAGGATGAAGCCGGCGGTCCGCAGAGCGTTCGGAGGCAAGAGGCGCAATTCCAAATACTTCTGTATCAATGAAGACGGTGAAACGGTCTGGCTCACCGACTACGATGGAGACATGATGGTCGACTTCATCGATCGCCATCAAGAGAAGCCCTTCTTCCTCTACTGGTCGCCCGAAGCGGTCCACTCCATCAACGTGGAAGCGCCTGAGTCACTCATGGCCCGGACCACTGCACCGAAGAATCGCCGCGCTCTCGCCGGAGCGATTGTTTCGGTGGATGATCAGGTTGGTAAATTGATGAAAGTACTTGAGGAAAAAGGACTGCGCGAAAACACGCTCGTCATTTTCTCCAGCGACAACGGTGCCAATGGCAGCGAAGGCGGCTCGTCCGCTCCCTACACAGGCGGTAAGGGGTCAGGCACACAGAAAGAGGGGTGGGTGCGTGTGCCGACGATCTTTTCAATGCCGGGCGTGTTGCCCAAAGGGCGGCCTTACAGTGGCATGATCGCTAACTTTGATTTCTACTCCACGATCGCTTCCATTGCGGGCCTCCAGATACCTGAGCATTGCGACGGCGTGAACCTGGTCCCGTTCCTGACCGGCGAACAAGAAGGGGACGCGCACCCTTACCTCTTCTGGCACAACAGCGAGCCAGGCGATGCGGAGCGCCGTCATCTGTTGGCCGCTCGCTGGGAAGACTGGCGTCTCTATCGCAAGTATGCCGATGACGAGTGGCAGCTTTTTGACCTGAAAAAGGATCCTCGTGAAGAGAACAATGTGGCGGCGCAGAACCCCGAAGTGGTGCAACAGCTTGCGAGGAAGCACGAAGAGTGGGCCAAGACCTTGCCTCCGGTGGCCGAGATCCCTGAGATGGAAGGCGACAAGGAAAGGTCCGGCAGAGGCTATGGCTGGGCCACGGCTCCTTGATTTGTTTCAATAAATTTGAGAGATCAGCGTGCGTATCTAAGTGTTTGCGATGAGGTGGTGAGGCATTCAACATCATAGAATGAAACGAATCCTGCCCGCCCTTTCGCTTTTCGCTGCGTTGCCATCAGCTGTGCTGGCTGAATCCTGGGTCGTAGAGAGCCAGGAGGACTGGTCCGCTGCCAAGGGCATCGCGGAAAATGTGGAACTCGCCGACGGCTTTGCGGAACCCACCGCCGAACAAGCCAGCTTCCAGAGCGTCGTCAAAACCTTCCCCCAGAGGCGCAAACTGAGCTCGGTGGTGTTCGAGCAATCACCGGTCTGGGACAACTGGGAGCAGATTGACGACATCACGCCCTCGGGGGCCGGAAATGCATACGTGTTTCTTCCTGTCGCTCCCGGTGACTACTACTTTTTTGCGACTCATCGAGGTGGACAGAAGATTGAGTACCCGG
>PKCI01000153.1 GCA_002862135.1 Verrucomicrobiota bacterium
GGGCCCGGTCGGAGTAGACCGATCCGGGCCGGGTTGGCGCCAAGGTCGACGAGCTTAGAGGTATTGCCCCGTGTCTTAATGAAGATGCCCGCGATGAGAAGAAGCGCAGCCACCAAGATAGCAATAGGCAGGACGTAGCGATGCCAGTCCTGGAAATGTTGCTTAAAATCGAAGTAAATAGGTTTTTCCAAAGTCCCCCTGAATAGACGATAATGGAGGGAATTTGGCAACGGCGCAGGTCTGAAATTGGGCTAGGGTATCTCTTGATGGCTTCACAAGAATCACAGTTGCGCCGCTTCCGGCTGGACCTCGCCTATGATGGACGCCCTTTCGCAGGCTGGCAAAGCCAGGTGGGGGGGAATACAATCCAGGATAGGTTGCTGGCTGAACTCAGGGCAGTGTGTCCGGAGATCGCGACCGTGCAGGGTTCGGGGAGGACTGATGCTGGGGTTGGTGCTTCGGGTCAAGTTGCCCACTTTGATGTGCCGGCCGGGTGGCGGATGAACGGTGGCGAATGGCAGCGAGCGCTGAACTCTAAGTTGCCCCCTGCGATTCGGGTGACGCGTTGCCTTGGGGTGTCGAACGAGTTTCATGCCCGATTCGCGGCGGAGGGAAAACTCTACCGATATGACATTGCAACGGGTGAAGTGTTGTCACCTTTGTTGCATGGTCTGGCGTGGCATCGTCGCGGACTGGAAGATACCGATGCCCTCGCTGAAGTTCTCGGGCTATATATGGGTAGCCACGACTTTCGAGCTTTTTCTGCCAATCGCAATGATGGAAAGGATGAAGAGCGCGATACCGTCAGAGATATCACCCTTGCAGAAATCGATTCCGATGTGGATGGCACCCCTGGACGTCTGCGTCTCTGGTTTCGGGGGAACGGATTTCTTTACAAGATGGTCAGGTTTCTTGTGGGGACAGCCGTTTACAATCTAGAGGGCAAGATTTCGAATGAGGAGATGACGCTACTCTTGCAAGGTTGCGAGCCGGGTAAAAAGGCACCATTTTGCGCCCCCCCTGATGGTTTGAGTCTTGAGCAAGTCTACTACCCTGAGAATTTTGAGTGATTCTGAGGGGCCTGTTGTTGCCGCTCTGGGAATGTTTTTTTAAGAGATCCGGTATTGCCGAGAACCGCATCGAGAATTGCGGCCGCTGGCCGGTGCGGTTGAAGCATTTCTATCTGGTCAACGATTACGAATTTCCGGCGACCAATTATTCCGAGATCTTTTTTATTCGGGAGGGTAACCTGCTTCGCGAAACCGAAGTGGGAGCCCAGGCGGTTCGCGGGGGGGCAGTGTGATGATCGTAAACCCCGGCGTCCGCCACACGATCAGGCAGCCTGAAAAAGTGGTGCTGACACGACTTCGTTACCTGCCCGAGTGGCTCTCTCAGGAATACGAAATCATCGTGAATTCGCCGAATTTGTTTTCTCTCTTTTTTGATCAGTCGTGGTTTCGTTACCCGAGCGAAGAACACTTCAAGGTGTTCTCCACCAAGAGGGAAGGGAATACCCGCGTCCGTGCTGAGCTCGATTTTCTATGGGAATTGCTTCGCAATAAAAGGGCTCTCGAACCGATCACCCGTGTCTCTGTCCTCAAGTTGATGATGCTTCTAGCCGATGAGCACCAAAGGTTCTGGCGGGGTATTTCGAAGATCGAGATTCGCCCCGAGGTGAAGTATGCACTCGATCGGATCGAAACGACGATTCGCCGAGCGGCTCCATTTGAAGTAGCTAAGATGGCGTGTGGCGGCTTTGAAAGGCGGGCTATTGATGACGCCTTCTACGAAACCATCGGTATCAACCTAGAGGAGTATGCCCGGCGCCGACGTGTTTTTCATGCCGCCTGCCGGCTCATCATGTCCGATGAGGAGCCGAGAAATATCTCAAAGGAACTCGGCTATCCCGCGATCGCTGATTTCCGAGAAGAGTTTGAGTTGGTCTTTGATATTGAGCCGGCCATTTACCGTGAAAAGTTCAGAACCGGGCCGGTTTAAGAGATTTCGGAGGCCTAAGAAGTGGCTTGAACATCGGGTCAGCTCCATGTTTCTTGCCGATCCTCTGATCGGAGTATCCACTCGCAAGCCCATCCAGGCCCATGAAATCACCTGCCGAAGAACTCGAAATCCTCACCCGCGGGGTGGCCAATATTCTCAGTGAAAAGGAATTACTGAAGAAGCTAGAACGCGGTGAGCCGCTGCGTGCCAAGCTGGGAGTGGACCCGACGTCCCCGGATCTTCATCTCGGGCACAGTGTTGTGCTGGAAAAACTACGTCAGTTCCAGGAGCTCGGTCACCAGGCTGTACTGATTATTGGAGACTTTACCGCGCAGATCGGTGACCCGACCGGCCGCTCGAAGACCCGACCACCGCTTTCTCGTGATGACATTCTTGCGAACGCCAAGACCTACCAGGAGCAAGCATTCCGCATTCTCGATAAAGAAAAGACTGAAATCGTTTTCAACGGTGAGTGGTTTAACAAGATGAGCTTCTCTGATGTGATTCAGCTGAATGCGCGGGTGACCATGCAGCAGATGCTCCAGCGTGAGGATTTTAAGAATCGAATTGCCAACGACCAGGAAGTGCGGCTGCACGAGATCCAGTATCCAATTGTTCAGGGCTGGGACTCTGTCGAGGTCAAGGCTGATGTCGAGCTCGGCGGAACGGACCAGCTTTTCAACATCCTCGTGGGTCGTGACATGCAGAAGAACGAAGGCATGGAACCCCAGGTTGTAATGTGTCTGCCGATTCTGGAAGGTCTCGACGGTGTTCAGAAAATGAGCAAGAGCCTGGATAACTACGTTGGCATCACAGAGCCAGCTGGTGAGATGTTCGGCAAGATCATGAGTATCTCAGATGACCTGATGTGCCGCTATTCTATCCTCCTAATCGGTGAAGAGATTCCTGCCGACGCGCATCCTCTCGAAGCCAAGAAGGCACTTGCGGCCAAAATCGTGACCCGTTATCACTCGATGGAAGCTGCTGAACAGGCTCTCGCTAACTGGAACAACCGTGGCAACCTAGAAGAAGTCGAGCTTCCGTCCTTCGAACCTCCGGCTGATCGCAAGGATCTGCTGGGGATTGTCCAAGCGGCTTTTGCCTCCCTTGAGGAGCCGAAGTCTGGCGGCGATGTCAGGCGCCTCATCCAACAGGGCAGTATCCAATTGGACGGCGAGAAGCTGATGGATCCCAAGGGTGAGCCTGTGCTTGAGTCAGGCAAAGTGCTCAAGTTGAACAAGAAGCGCAGCGTCCGGATTAGCTGAGGGCTGCGGCTCCGAAGTCATCGGAGTCAAGCTTTTCAGAAAAATTCATTTCCTACTTTTGCGTTGCTTCGTGTCGGCGTTTTTCGTCCACTTGAAGACAAGAAGTGCGGGCCAATCCTTTTCGCAAAGAGTGGCAGAATCGAAGATTCGATTCGCCAGGGGGAAGCTCGCCTCGAGGAAGGTAAAAGGGAAATGAATCGGCTACTGAGAGCGTTCCCACGTGTCATGGGGATCGTGAACCTGAACGATGACTCGTTCTCAGGCGACGGCACGCTCGACGTAAAGGAAGCCCTGCACCAGGCAATCTGCCAGGTTCTCGACGGCGCTGATATCATCGATATCGGCGCGGAAAGTGCCCGAACCAACCGCGATGCTATCAGTATCGGGGAGGAAGTGGATCGTCTCCTTCCTTTCATTGATTCCTTTTCCCTTGCAATCGAAGAACTGCAGCCGCGCGACAGTGCCCAGATCTGGCCTCCAAAACTTTCGGTAAACACCTGGCGACCCGGGGTGGTGGCCGAAGTCCTGAAGACGGGGAAGGTGAACATTATTAATGATATCGGCGGTATGGTGGAAGACAGCAATGCCCGCCTCTGCTTCGAATACGAAGCGGCGTTGTTGATCATGCACACCGTTGGACTTCCGAAGGAACCTCACTTTGATCAGCATTACACCGATGTCTGGGGTGAGTTAGAGCAGTTTTTCAATGATCGAATTTCTCGCGCTCGACGGGCAGGTTTGAGCGATGATCAGATCATCATTGATCCGGGTATCGACTTTGCCAAGCAGAGGGCGGACAACCTGGCGATCTTCAATGAGCTTGAACGATTGAGCTGCTATGACCTTCCCATTCTACTCCCAATTTCACGCAAGACGGTCATTGGAGATGTGCTTGGGATCAAGGTGCCTGCTGAGCGTGACGCTGGCACCATCGCCTGTCTGGTTCGGGGAATGGCGGCGCACGCGGATGTTTTTCGCGTGCACAATGTCAAAGCCGCTGCTGACTGTGTTCGAGTGATGGTAGCTATTCAGGGTGATATTTCGCAGTAGGGAGCCATCGAAAGTGGAGTAATTTTCGATAAGTTTGTAATTTGTTGCTGGCCCCGGCACGTCTTGTCGGTAGAGTTTCTTCCATGCAGATCAAGGTCGGAAATGACATTATAGATATCAAACCGCCCTCCTCTGGAGGAAAAGGGGGGGTGATCATCATCCTTGTGATCGTGTTGGCGATCGCAGCATTCACTTCCGTCTATTCGATTGGAACTGAAGAGGAAGGTGTGGTTTTGCGCTTTGGGAAGATAGTCAAGACAGTTAACTCGGGGTTGCACCTGAAACTGCCATTTGGAATTGATCGGGTTTATCCGGTCCCGGTGACCCGGGTCATGAAACAGGAATTTGGCTTCGGGACGAAGGGTGCTACCTATCAGAGCCAGATGTCTTCTGATTGGGAGATGCAACTCGAAAAAGATATGGTGACCGGGGACCTTAACTCAGCACTGGTTGAATGGGTGATTCAGTTCAAACTCAGCGAGCCGGAGAAGTATCTTTTTAATGTTCGTGACGCCGATGAGACACTTCGCGATGCCAGTGAATCTGTCATGAGGGCTGTAGTGGGAGATCGCACGGTTGACGAAGTGATCACGGTCGGCCGCGCTGAGATTGCTGAGGAATGCAAAAGTAAACTTAAGGAACTGGTCGAACTATATGATATGGGCATCAGCATTGACCAGGTGCAATTAATCACCGTCAATCCCCCAAAGCCGGTGCAGGCTTCGTTTAACGAGGTGAACCAGGCGCAGCAGGAACGTGAGAATTCCATTAATATTGCTCTCGGAGAGCAGAACCGAGAGATTCCGAAAGCAGGAGGAGAAGCCGAAAAGACGATCAGTGAGGCAGAAGGTTACGCGATGCAGCGGATCAATGAAGCCGAAGGTGATGCTGCCAAATTTAATGCCCTGTTCTTGGAGTACTTGAAAGCGCCGGAAGTGACTCGTCGCCGCATCTATCTTGAAACTATGCAGGACGTGATGCCCAACCTTGGAAAGAAAGTTATCGTAGACGAGTCAGCTAACCAAGTTCTACCGTTCCTCCCACTCAATTCACCTGCCGCTAAATAAGACCAACGGGGATATCATATGAAAAAAATTGCTATTCGAATTTTTGTGTCTCTAGCGGCGCTGGTGGGCTTACTGGTTGCTACGGGGGCGATCTACACCGTCCACGAGACCGAGCAGGTGGTGATTACCCAGTTTGGAAAACCGGTTGGCGATCCGATCATGACACCGGGGCTGAAGTTCAAGGTTCCCTTCATCCAGAAAGTAAACGTCTTCGAGAAGCGAATTCTCGCCTGGGATGGTGAGGCGATTGAAATGACGACGAGGGACAAGACTTACATCATCGTAGATACCTATGCGCGTTGGGCGATTGAAGATCCCTTGCTGTATTTTCTATCCGTCCAGAATGAGCGAAGGGCCCAGTCCCGTCTCAAGGATATCCTCGGTTCTGCGACCTTGGACGCCATCGCTTCTCACGAGCTGGCCGAGGTGGTGCGTTCGACCAGGGACAGGCAGCCTGCCGTTGAAGAGAAAATGGCGGAGGTGGACGAGGCAGGATCGGTGGGAGCCTTGATTCCCATTCGACGAGGTCGTGAGGCCCTTGAGAGTGACGTCTTCAAAGCATCCGAGCCGGTCCTGGAAGAATATGGGATCAAGCTCTATGACTTTCGATTCAAGCGGATCAACTACAATACGGTGGTTCAGGAGCGGATCCATGAACGCATGATATCCGAGCGAAAGCAGATTGCTGAAAGGTTTCGTTCGGAAGGTAATGGAGAAGCGGCGAAAATTCTGGGCAACATGGAGCGCGACCTTCGAGAGATCGAATCGGAAGCCTACAAGAAAGTTCAGACTCTGAAGGGAGAAGCAGATGCGAAAGCTACCGAGATCTATGCAGCCGCCTACAACCAGTCGCCAGAGTCGGTTGAGTTTTATCAATTCGTTCGCACGATGGAATTGTATGGTGAAATGTTGGGTGGTGACAGCACTGTGGTTCTCTCGACCGAGAGTGATTTGTTCAAGTATCTCAAGGAGGTGGAGTACCCGGAAAAGCTGAATGGTTCCGAGGGATCCGGGAGTGAAAAACGTTCCCGAGCAGAGTGAGATTGGTTTATCTCGTGGCCGCCTTTTGCGGGGCGCTGCTGTCACTCCTCGGTGTCTGAAGTAACTGCAAGTTCTTTTTCAAGGAGACCGGCGGCGATGCGGAAGTTTGAGGCGGGTCTTTACTCAAACAGGCTCATCAGCTCGGCTTCACTGAGATGGGCGTCCCCGGCTTCGCCGGAACCAGCCAGAAGTGACTCCATCATTTCCCGCTTTTTGTTCTGCAGGGAGAGAATCTTTTCCTCCACTGTGTTGCGGGTGATTAGCTTGTAACTCGTCACGACATTCTCCTGACCGATCCGATGGGCCCGGTCCGTGGCCTGTGCCTCGATAGCCGGGTTCCACCAGGGATCAATATGGATCACAGTATCGGCCCCGGTAAGGTTAAGGCCGACACCGCCTGCTTTGAGGCTGATTAGGAAAACGGGGATCTCCTTTTCCTGGAAGCGGTTAACCACTTCACCTCGGTTCTTGGTCTGGCCGTCCAGGTAACAGAATTCGACCTGCTTTGCTGCGAGTTTGGGAACTAACAGCTGCAGCATTTCAACAAATTGGCTGAAGACAAGGACGCGGTGCCCGCCTTCGACGGCTTCATCAAGCAGTTCGTAAAGAACGTCAGCTTTGATCGACGCGTCATCGTCGGTGATGTCCGGCAGACCAAGGAGACGCAGGTCACAGCAGGTCTGGCGAAGTCGCAGGAGGGCGGTGAGAGCAAGCATTCGCTGGCGTCCGCCTTCGGCGTCGAGGATGGACTGTTTGCTTTCGTGCAGCAGCTTTTCGTAGACCTCCTGCTGGCTCGATTTGAGATCGCAGTAGACCACCTGCTCGATTTTGTCGGGCAGGTCCCTGGCGACTTCGGTTTTGAGTCGACGCAGGATAACAGGTCGCAGGCGGCGGTGGAGTCTTTCCTTCACACCTGATGGTGGCTTAGCTGCTGAGAGAGGCTTCTCGAAGCGTTCCCCGAAGTCGTTGCGATTACCGAGATAACCGGGCAGGGCAAATTGGGCGATGGACCAGAGATCACGAACCGAATTTTCAACGGGAGTGCCGGTCAGGGCGAAGCGGTGCGTCCCGTTGAGGCGATGGGCTGCCTTGCTGACTTGAGCCTCCGGATTCTTGATCTGCTGGGCTTCGTCGAGGATGACAATATCGAATTCACGTTCACGATACCAGGCCTCATCCCGTCGCAGCAACGCGTAGCTGGTGACAAGGATATCCGCGTCACCGTGTTCGGCAAGGGTTTGCTCTCGGTTGGGGCCTTCAATGGCGACTGTTTTCAGCTCTGGAACGAACTTCGCTGCTTCCGCGACCCAGTTGTAGACCAGCGAAGAAGGGCAGACCACGATGGCGGATCCTCCCACGGAATAAATGAATGACAGGGTTTGCAGGGTTTTGCCGAGGCCCATGTCATCAGCAAGGATACCGCCCATCCCACGTGAGGCGAGTTCCTGCATCCATTCGACCCCTTCGCGCTGATAAGGGCGCAGAGTGCCATTGAGGAAATCGGAGAGGTCATAAAACTCAATCGCCTCCTCGGTGGTCTGCCACGGAACGGCTCCGCTGGTTTTGAAGCTCCAGTCGCTCGCAGTTTCCTTGAGGTAACCGGCCTGCGATTGATCGATACGATAGGTGCCGGCCTGAAGTTGTTGCGGATCGCAGTCGGTCAGAATATCGCCGAAGCTTTCGGCGAGTTTGGTATTGAGGACAGCCGTTTTGCCGTTGGCCAGCTTCTTCCCGTTCTGCCCCATCTGGAGCAGTCGTTCGATTTCCTGGCGCGGAATGGTGTCGCCGGAGGCTGTGCCGAAACCGACATCCATCGCGAACCAGTCTTCGCCGCCGCTGCGGAAGTCGAGGGAGGTTTCGATTGGTTCGATTTGTGTGAGCGCATGCTCAAAGCGCTCCCCGGTTGTGGTTTGCCATCGGGCTTGAAACGCGGGATAGCCGTGGGCGAGGAACTGGAGAATCACGTTTTTGTCTTTGAGAACAAAGCGGCCTTGGTTTCCGCGGCGAACGAAGCCGGCGGATTCCAGTTCTTCGATGGCAGCGTTTTCTGCCCGGGTGTTGGCAAGGATCAGTGTCCCTTCGGATTCGCGAACGGCAGGCCGCGCCTCCGACGCCGGAAGGGCTGTGTCCTCGTAGATGAAGGAAAGATCGGCATCGAGGTGGTTCAGTGAACCTTCGACACCGAGTTGCACCGAAAGCTTGGGGCGCTGAACCTCAACGTCACTGAGATCGAAGTTCTGTTGCAGGGTAGCAAAGTCGTCGACGAACGACTCCGGATCTAGGGTGATACCGGCAATGAGGGCGCCTCGGAGTCGGGAGGAAAGACCGGGGGCGACGGGTTGGATCAGGTCCGATTCGCTGAGGACCCAGGCTCCGGTGCCGGTTACGAGGGGGATAACATTGCCTGGCCAGTTGGGTCGAAATCGCAGTCCTGAGACGTGCTCAAGGGCTGGTCGCCAGGGGAGGTGCGAAATTCGGAAGGCGCGGTTCTTGCCGAGAGTGACGCCGCTGTGTCCGGGGATCGATGATAGCAGTCTCGAAAAGTCGTCTGATGAAAGGACCGCCATGCCCGGAACAGTCTCCGGGGATATGCGCTGAAGCGCGCGATAGAGGGCTGCGTCTCCGGCGTCAAGGAAGAGGACGGTGTCAGCGGCGACCGTATTGAGCAGTTTGCGATCCTCATCGAGTGATACTTCAACACCGACGGTGATGCGGTTTTTGTCCCAGGCGGGAGCCAGGTGGGGGGCAATGACAAGGTGCAGAGTCGCAGGGATGGCTCCTTCGTTGCTTGTTTCCGTGAATTTTGGCCAGTCAGAGCTGAGGACAGGCCGGGCCGGTTTTGCCGGCTCGGCTTCCCTCGGGTTTCCGTCGGAAGAAACCGCTGCGATGGTCGGTTCCAGCACCTCCAGCCCAACGGCGAGCCCATGCGCGCAGATGATGCCGTCACGCCGGGCGCGAAAGCAGTGGCAATGATTTTCGACGTCAGTACGCGACCGTATCTCCATCCGGACCTTCAATGTCTTCGCGTCTTTGACGATGCCTTCGAGGACACCATTGCGATACGAGGCGTTGGTGACCTTACCGGCCGAATGAAGCGAGCGGGCCTGCTTCATTTCTTTCCATCCTCCAATGTCGGAGAGAAATTTTCGGCTGAGTTCGATGGGTTCGGACATGAAGACTCAGCAGTAGGGGAAAATGGGCAGGGATGCAAAAGCAGATTCCGCGACTTGTGAATCTGCGGCTTCGTGTCAGAATAAACGCGCACTCAATATGCCGGGGTGGTGAAATTGGTAGACACGCTTGACTTAGGATCAAGTGCCTTACGGTGTGCAGGTTCGAGTCCTGTCCCCGGTATTCCCTGATAAAATGGGGCTTGCAGCCCCGACCTTATCAGTTTTCGAGTAGCTGTTTTAAGTGCGCTGCCAAACCGCTGCCTCAAACGAGTCTGGAGTGATGTTCCAAAACTCTTCGGCGTCCTCACTTAGAACAGGGCGGAAGTAGAATCTCTTGAGAGTAGCAACGTCATGCCCAAGCATGAACGAGGTCTTCTCGTAGTTCTCGTTATAAGTTGCATGATACGTTGCGCACGTATGTCGCAGAACATCGCTACTCCACTCCTCGAACAAACCTGATGACTTTCGGTTTGAATCGAATTTTTCCCTAAAAGAAGATGGGATTACCGAACCAGTTTTTCCCTCAAATCTCTTTAACCAAGCATGAGGGGTATCTTCGATTTTAATCAATCTTCTACAATGCGTTT
>PKCI01000128.1 GCA_002862135.1 Verrucomicrobiota bacterium
ACCCCTGGTTCTGCATGAAGAATATCACACGCTTGAGGCTGCCGATTCCTGTCGTCACATTCGGCGTTGCAGCCGCCTTGGCGAGATCAGGGAGAAGGGCGGCGCCGCCCATGGCAGCACCCATACCGGCGGTCATTCCTTTAATCAGATTCCTACGATCCATGATTTATTTTAGGGGCAAAAGTCAACGGGTGGTAAGGATGACTTGGATACTTTAATGACAATCAAATCAAAGTATCGCGCGAACTTCACATTCTATCGCTAACGGGATCGCGCGACGAAACACTGGCCCAATTCGAGACGGCGCCCATGTGTCTTTTTTGGCAACAAAAATATTCAATTGCAAAATCTGCCGCTATTTCGGTGCAAATGTCGTCGAAGTCTTGTTTCCGGAGCGCTTGAAGTCAGGCACCTGCTGAAGGCCCTTTGGAGCCCGTGTTGCGTCGAAAATACGGGCATGAAGCTTGTCTTTCCATTCCCTGATCGTCGATGCATGTTCGGGGCTGGAAGCGAGATTATTCAACTCCCCTGGATCATTTTCGTGGTCGTAAAATTCAACTCCCTGGGCACCATGTTCTCCCCACTCAGTATACCGGTAGCGAATTCCCCGAATGCTATAGCCGGAATTGTATTGGGTGTAGGCCGTTTCCCGGATCTGCTTGGACGCATCTTTCAGCGCCGGAACCAGGCTGATACCGGCAACATATTCGGGAGCTTTCAGCCCGGCCAACTCCGCCAGGGTAGGATAGAAGTCGACCAATTCCGCCGGCGTTTCCGCCACCTCGCCCACCGCCTTAACTCCCGGCCCTGCCATAATCAAGGGCACACGCGTTGCGTTTTCAAATAAAGTGGTTTTCTGCCAGTGACCGTGCTCGCCCATGTGGTAGCCATGATCCGAGGTGAAAAGAACGATCGTGTTTTCGGCCAAACCACTCTCTTCTAGTGCATCGAGAATGCGGCCGATTTGTGCGTCGGCAAAGGTGATTGAGGCATAGTAGGACTGGATCGCCTCTCTCGCGAGGTTTTCAGCAAGGTCGATCTGGTCCTTCTTCCTGCGCACCGACTTCAGCGCCGGTGCGGGAATCGTTTCGTCGTATCCCTCCGGCTCCGTTGGAATCTTGATTGAGTCCAACGGATACATATCAAAATACTTCTTCGGAGCCACGTAAGGGGTGTGAGGGCGGAACAATCCCACCGCCAGATAAAACGGGATACCGTCCTTCGCGCTGATCTTCAGCTGCTCGATCGCATCCGTAGCGGCGATTCCATCAGTCTGCTCCTCGTCCGTGCCCTCGGCAGCAAGCCAGCTCATGGTGCCGCCGAACTGTTTTTCCACCAGAGTTTTGATGAGCGGCTCATCCGTCACGTCGCGCCCGCGGGGATTGATGGTGTAATTCCAGGAATAAGGATCGTCGTGGCCACTCGTCCCGATGTGCTTGGGTACATTGTAGTGATAGATCTTTCCAATCCTCGTCGCGAAATAACCCGCTTCACGAAACATCTGCGATAGGGTCTGCACGTGAGGAATCGTTTGGCGAATGTAGATCGCGTTCGTATGAATCAGGGTCTGGTCAGGGTAGAGCCCAGCCATGAACGAAGCCCGGCTTGGACCACATAGCGGATACTGGCAGTGGGCATTTTTAAATCGCACCCCCCGAGCCGCCAACTTCTCGAGGTTCGGCGTTTTCACCTGAGGGTGCCCGTAAACACTCATGTCACAGTTCAAGTCATCACAAATGATGAAAAGAACGTTCGGCTTAGAAAGCTGAGCAGTTAATGGAAGGGCGGTAAGCACCAACGCACCCGCCAGAACCATTCGAAGTGTCGATAGAGCAGATTTCATAACAATAACAGTGACACAGAGTTCAAACTCCCCGCGGCTTCAGTGGATCACGGAATAACGTCATCAATTCTCAATAAAAGACTTAGAAAATGCATACCCTCCCGGGACTTTCTCCAGATTCCCGTAATTCGAAAGATCGACAACATCCCCCACTAGTTCAGTAAGAATATCAGGATCCCCCTGACAGCGTTTCTCAAGACCGGTTGAAACTCGCAGGTCCTCAATTTCTAGCATTAAATTAAAACCCATTTCGATCTGCTCGAGATCATCGCGATCGGCTTCAATTTCGAAATCGACCTCTGTCTCAAACTGACAGTGCAATCGGGCCTCTTTCAGTTCACCAAAAACGATACGGGTTACATCAGCCGGATTGTGCTCTTGAAACATGAGCACTGCTGCCTCAACTGAACCCGGTTTGGGTGCATATGGAAACTCAAATTCCCGACCCGCCAATTCCTTCCAGCTTTTCACCGGAACAGAAATGTTGTCGATCCTGAGCTTGGGGGCATGCTCCTCGCCATCCCATTCAAACGGCCGGAAATCAATCTCGACGAAGAAGCGAAGTTCGGGGCCAGTGCCTGCTGCCGGATTCTCATATACCATCTGCCCCAGTTTTCCGGATGCCGTTTCAAATGTGCCCTCAGGTCGCTCGCTCATAATTGGTCTGGTGAGTCATAGCGCGGGAACCTGAATTACTCAAATACTCACCACAGCTTCGACCGGATTATCGCGATGAAACTCACTCGGAATCTCACTGACAACATCATGTCATACGCAAACAAAGCGTATTTGATCTTCGACCCTGAACCACTTTGCTGGCACCCTTTCAAACGCCGCACACGAATCAAATAAACCAACGACAGCCATTGGCAACGTTTATGACAAGCATGAGACGCTCCCTTCCTATCCTGTTTCTCTTCGCGGCCTATACTTTCATCTTTCCGGGCGATGCTCACTCCGGACCGCAACCGATCCGAATCAGCGAAATCGACGGTCGCTACTGGCTCATCGATGGAGATGGCCATCCTTTCTTTGCGCACGGCATCACCCACAGCGGCAATAAAAGTGCGAATCTCGATCTTGCCGCCTTTTCCAAGGCCTGCAAGGAAGTCGGTTTTAACTCCTACGGTTACGGCTGCCCGCCTGAACTCCGCAGCGACATGCCCTTCGTTGAAAGCTGGAGCCATCTCGTCCCGAGCGCCTACTACCGGGGAAAGAACAATGTCACCTTCGTCGATATCTTCGACCCGGTCGCTCAGGCCAAACTCGAGGCCGGCGTGAAGTTCACCTGCGCTCGCAGTCGGGCCGACAGTTTCAACATCATCGGTCACTGCTGGACGGACCTCGGTTCCTGGCCGTTGGAGAATCCTTCCGCTACCAACTGGGTCGAATTCACCCGCAATCTCTCCGACGACGCGCCGGGACAAAGAGCCTGGCAGAAGTTCCTCAGCACTTGGGAAGGCGATGACGACACTGCCCGTGACCAGGCCTTTCTCAAACTCATCGCCCGGGAATACTTTCGCGTCGTCGGTGAAGCGACCCGGACCTATGCCCCCGGTCAACTCATCTTCGGCGATCGGTTTGGGTTCAACACTTTCGACAATGACGTAGTGAAAGAAATGCTTCCCTATGTCGATGCCATCGCGATCCAGCCCCCATTTCAGGGCGGCTTCCCAAAGCAGAAGTTCGACGAGATTCACGAATTCACAGGTAAGCCCATCATCCTCTGTGATTTCGCGGTGCGCTTCAAAGACGGTGACAAGGACATTCGGAGCTGGAAACCGGCCGCTGATTCAGTCGATGCCGGAAAACAGTATGCCGAATACATTCGCGCCGCGCTCGACACCAACTACATCATCGGCGTCTTCTGGTGCAATCCTGTCGATACTCCCAAGGGTTTTAGCAATCCCGGCGTCAAGCAGGGCTTCTTTGGCGAAGGAATGTCCCCGAGACCCGGACTCGCCGACGCGGTTAAGGAGGTCAACGCCTATCGCGAAGAAGTCACTCCGAAAGCCAGCAATCAATAGAGCGTTTTCTACTTCACCGGAAGAGAACCAGTCGGTGCTCCGAAATCAGAAGTCGATCACGAATCCGCCGCGACTGGTTACCGCCTTGGCAATGTCGAGGTGGACCCAGCGAAGTTCGTAGCGCGGACCCCAGGAATCGCTCACAGCCACCTCATTGGTGGCCTCGTTGTAGCCAATCACCATGCAAATGTGGTAGTTTGCATCAGCCTTGAGTTGAGGTGCCACCTCGGCAGCCTCCGCCGCTATGTCAGACGCCCAGGCTGTAAAGTCTTCAACACCCTCGCGCTCCTTCGTTCTTTCATTCGCCACATCATTGTATTTCCCTAGGCTCCGCATCTGCCAAAGCACTGGCACGCCCGTATCGATAAAGTCCTTCACCGTTTTGATGTCGAAATCCTCGTGAAGCTCCAACTCCCGGATCCGCCGGGCTTTACTCCGCACGATGCGCTTGCAGTCTTCGGACAACTTGGTGGTGTTGGTTCCGCCTCCCGGTGCCGTCGCTGCTGTTGCCAGCAGATACATATCTGCAGGAACAAGCATGTAACGCATGGCACGTTCGAAAGTAGCCGGAGCGCAATAGCCTTTGGGCCCCTGGTTCACCATGGGGATATTGTCGATCCAGACGTCCCCGTTTTCCTCTGTCCTCACATTCTTGATTTGGATCTTCTTGAAGTCAGAGTCGACCACGAAATCGACTTTACCCTCGGCATCCGCGTTTGAAGTCGGAACGATGAGCAGACTTGTGTATTCGTCTTCACGACTGGACAGCAGAAAGGCATGATCGCCGATATCCCAGCGCTTAACTTTCCGCTTGTCTTCTTTCTCACCGTAGTATTGCTCCCGCGCTTCACCCAGGCCCTTGGTGAGGCTTTCCGCAATGATCTCTGCATCGAATTCGATCGCTTCATTCAGATCACCGGGAGGTTCCTTGTCAGGATGCATGATCTTGAAGTGATCCTCGCCGGATCCGAGCCGGCTGCCGAAATCCCCCTTGTTAGCAAACACCAATGAGAAGCTCTCGGGTTTCGCGCCCTTGCCTCCATAAAGTGTCACACAGTAGGGGTGGGCCCCTAGAAACTGGTATTCCGGCTTGGTGTAGAGACGGTAACTGCTGGAATTCTGCTTCTCGCTCTCAACTTTCAGGTCAAGACGCTTGGCGACTTCTGCCGCGTTCTCCTGCCAAATGGCGCCGTTGCTACCGAACAGTCCATGACCGACCAACTCGTTGAGACTTGCGCCCCCTTCTACAGGTGCCGCGGCCGGTGTCGCTGACGTTGAAGGAACCGATGCAAGATAGGCTTTGATCCGCTCGATACTGTCAAGGGTAAGGCGGGAAGCGGGAAGATCAAAGCTCGCGCCTGCAGTTGTTTCGACTGAAACAACCCCGCCTTCCACTTTCTGAATGAAAACATCAATCGACTTGCCGGACGACTTATCCGTGATCGAGATAGTTTCCTGGGCCACGACAAAACTCGTCGAAATAAGGGAGACCGAGAGAAAAACAGAGAAGGTAAGGATGAGACGTTTCATCGTCCGAGATCTTCGCTGAGCGAAGGGCGGAAGTCAACATTCGCCCACCGGGACGTAAAAAGGAACCCTAGGTCAATCAGACCCGAAAAACCACTCCTGAGCAGCGCTTTCTTTCCGTCATCGATCGGAAAAGTGGGACTGAGAGTATCGTAAAAAACTCCTTAAAAACCAGAACGACACCGCCGCGAAACACCCACGATTTTATATTTCGCGTTTCTCTTCCGACTGGGATGGCGATGACTTCAAATCGCCTGATCAATTAGAGCAACCCTTTCAGGATCCGTTGAAGACTGACGCAGAAAAAACGCACCCTCATTTTTAAATAGTTGATACGTTGGAACATCCAAGACGTATCTAGAACACAGAACCATGACAGAAAGTTCGAATTCCCTTCTCGATATGCTTCAAAGGTTTCTCTCCAGTCCTGCCGGGATCTTGATTTCAGTGCTCGCTGTTTACCTGCTGCTGCAACTGGTCATTCTTCCCCGGATGGGCATCCAGACGTGACTGTCCCGAAGCTGCTCGGTCGAGCAGCCGAAGAAAGAAAAGCTCGCCAAAGAAACCCGACCCGGGAGCATTTCCCCCAGCTCATCAATCAAAGATCCGGGAGCTTAAATCAGCGACTGCGGCTTTACCCGTGGATCCCTAAACCTCTTCAGGGATCGCAAATTCCTCGCGCTGAGGCGTCTTGACGAAAGCGTTGGCTTCGGCGGAGAAAGAGCCGGTGAACTTCTCGGTTGTCGGGTCGAAGGTCAGCTCCGGCCCCAGGTTCATCGATTCAATGGAAGCTCCGTTAGCTTCAAGCTGACCGAGGACTGACTCTACCGTGTTGGCCGCGTCTTCGTGGCCGCTGAACGCTTCTTTCACTTCACTTACCGAGGCTTCCTCGCCAACGCGATAGGAAGCATTGGCCAGGTGACAGATACCACTGCTGACATGACCCGACGCAATCTCCGCGGCGAGGTCTTCTTTCTTGCCGCTGCGAATCGCGTTGATGAAGTTGTCAAAGTGGCCTTGCCCGGAGTTACCTGAGTATTTCTTGATGGTTGTCTTGCCGTCGAGTTCGTAGGACTTACCCCCACCCCGGGCAAGCTTGATGATGCCTTTCTCACACATGATGATGTTGCCCTGCTGGGAACCCATGTAGACGCCGTGAGTGCTGCGCTCGGAGGAATACGGTAGATTGCGAGTTTCCACGACAACGGGAACTCCTTCGTAGTCCATCAATGAGAAAATCATGTTCGGAGTCTCGCCGTTATCCTTCCAGATAAAACGGCCGCCGCCGGATCGCACCTTAGTGGGCATCTTGTCATCCCATCCCATTATGTGACAAAGATCATCGGTGTAGTGGACGCCCCAGTTGCCCATTTCTCCATCACCCCAGTTCCACTGCCAGTGCCAGTCATAGTGAAACTTCTGACGCATCGGCGGGTCATCAGAAGCAGGACCACACCAGAGATTGTAGTCAACGCCATCGGGAACCTTGGCCGGCTCGGTCACGTAGCCGATCGGGGCACGCTGATTGAGTTTCATACAGTGAACCCATTGCACCCTGCCATACATCCCCGAAGCTAGGTCACGAGCAACTTCCTGGGGTGCGGGGCAGGATCGCTGCTGGGTGCCTCCCTGGACAATACGGTCATACTTCCGGGCGGCCTCCACCATCTTGCGGCCCTCCCAGATACTGTGACTCACCGGTTTCTCGACATAAACGTGCTTGCCTGCCTGGCAGCCCGTCACGGTCATTGCCGCATGCCAGTGATTAGGTGCTGCCGTAGTGATGGCATCGATGTCATTGCGATCGAGAACCTCACGAAAGTCTTCGATCTGCTCAACGTTGGGGTCGTCTTTGCGAACCCAGTTCATCTTCGAAGCATCGGGATCACAAACCGCAACCACTTCGACACCTTCGATAGCCCGCAGCGATTTGATATGGCTAGCCCCGCGTCCTCCGACACCGATCACAGCAACACGGACCACATCGTTGGCCCCGAGGACATTGAAGGAAGGCGCGGCTAACGCCGCTGTGCCTCCGATGGCAGTTTTCTTGAGGAACTCCCGACGGGACGATGTGGAATGAGACCATGCTTTCATATCGTAGAGCTTACTCTGTTTTGCGGCGTTCCTTCAGGATCATTTCTTCATGTTCGCGGTACGCAAAATTGCTCAATTCGGGAATAACTAGATTTTTGCGCTCGCAGGGAATTAACCCGTCGGGAATCGCCAAACCGGGCGCGGAGGCGCTACTTCCCTAAATTTTCCAGTCGTCTCAGGTGGCGGCCTCTGCGTATTCCTCTCCGTGGCCCAACAAGACACAACCTACCAACTGAGCTCCTCTCAACTCTGGACCCGCATCTGGACCCGGCTGCAGCCCTACCGCGGCAAACTCATTTTATCAACGGCCCTGCTCGTTCTTGCAGTGCCGTTCGTGAATTTTCACCCTCTTGTCTGGGGTTTTGTTGCAGATCATCTCGTCGAACAAACCCTGACACCCCGCCTGCTGGTGATGTGGCTAACGATCATGTTAGTTACCTACCTGATCGGCCTGGCTCTTAGCGCTTTTCAGAGCTACATCCTCGAAAAGGCTGGGCAAGCGTTCGTCAGGGATATTCGGATCGAACTCTTCTCCAAGTTCCAGCAACAGACTCTGTCTTATCATCACGACCACAGCAGCGGAGAACTGGTCACGAGAATGACAAGTGACGTCGATGCGATGGAGCAGTCGGTCCTTCAGGGTGTCACCACGCTGTTTGAAGAGATCGTTACTTTCATCGTCGTAGCGGCCATGGTCCTTTGGCTGAGCCCAGTAGTGGGAGCGGCCTCCATTCTCCCCCTCGCCTTCGCTTTTGTCTTCATTCAGAAATACAACCGGAAGGTAAAGTCCGTCTACGAGGGAGTCCGCAAGCGACTTGGCAATATCGGAAGTTTCCTCCAGGACCGCCTCGCCGGCATCCAGGTGACCCAGAGTTTTTCTAGGCAGGAAGCCGAGAAAGAACAGTTCGAAGAGAAAGCAAAAGGCTTTTACGAGTCTAGTGTGACGGCAAGCCGTTTGCGGAATACCTATTTCCCGGTCGTTTCCACATTTGGTTTTCTCAACAACCTGGTCATGCTGGGCGTGGGCGGCTGGCTCATCCTCCAAGACAGCGAGTGGTTCACCCTTGGAGCACTGATCGCCTACCGGGGTTTCTGGTGGAGGCTTCAAAGCCCCATTCGCACTATCGCGCAGACCAGCGATATCCTGCAACGCGCCAGGGCGGCTGCCTCGCGTGTCATGGAATTGCTCGATGAACCCGTCCGGATCGAGAGCCCGGAAAAACCAACCGAGTTGCCTTACGTGAATGGAGCGGTCAATTTTGACCGCGTCACCTTCTCCTACATCCCCGGCAAAATGATTCTCAGTGACGTCACTTTTTCCGTCGCCGCCGGAGAGTTTGTCGCGGTAGCCGGAGGCAGTGGATCAGGTAAAAGTACTCTGCTCAACTTGATCCCCCGATTCTATGATGCCGTCCAAGGCCGAATTCTCATCGATGGTAACAATGTGAAAGCCCTCGAACTGTCATCGCTTCGCAACAACATCGGGTACGTCGGCCAGGAGAATTACCTTTTCTCCGGGACAGTCGATCAGAACCTGCGATACGGGAAGCCCCACGCGTCTGAAGAAGAAATCTTCGAGGCCGCCAAGGCCGCCAACGCTCACGAGTTCATCGAGAGCCTGCCCAAAGGTTACCAGACCGAGGTGGGCCAGAATGGCGTGAAACTTTCCGGAGGCCAACGTCAACGTCTCAGCCTCGCCCGGGCATTCCTGACTCAACCACTCATCCTCCTACTTGACGAACCGACCGCCTCCGTCGAACCGGAAAGCGAAAGCCTCATTCACGAAGCGATTCTCAAAAGGACTCATGAAGGCGAAGGCACCACCATCCTTGTCACACATCGTGTCGATCTTCTCCGTCAAGCCCCGCGCATTCTTTTCCTCGAAGACGGTAAACTGATTGGTGACGACAACCATGCGGGCTTGACAGTAACTTGCCCGGAATACAACGAGGCTTACCATCGCTGGGAGGTTGAAGAATCCGACACTCCTGCTCAAAGGGTCAGCGACACCGACTGAGCAAGAAACCCCGCACCTCAGAAATCACCGGGGCTGGGACCTTTCTGGCGCTCTTTCCAAAGCTTGCGATGCTTGGTCGCCCGACCGGAAACCCGCCTTCGCCATCTCCGGAAACTTCCCGGCTTGAGTTGCTGCCGCATCACCTTAATCACCTCAGGCTCCGTCAGTCCGGTCCGGCTTTCAATCTCCTCAAAGGAAACTCGATCCGACCAGGCCAAGGCCACAATTCGGTTTGTTTCTTCCGCTGTCACACCTGTGGATACGATGTTACCCGTCAAAGGGATCGATCCGGTTTAATTAGAACAGAACAAGCAGTAAGCCCTAAAATGAGTAAGTCTCTGAAGGATGATCACATCAGCTCTCCAAGGTTTTCGCGTTGGAATGTTCGGGAACTGTCAAGATTTGCAGATCTCCAGTCACCTTCACTTCCGGGTTCTGCCGATAGACCGCTCTATAGATCGCCTCTGAATCATTGTAAAAATACTCGTCAATTTTAACGCGCCGCGATTCTGTCTCTTCCTTGTCAGTAGAGTTATAGCTGAGCCAAACGATCCCTCGCTCCCACTTCCTCAAATCAATTTCGGTCACGTTGGAAATA
>PKCI01000175.1 GCA_002862135.1 Verrucomicrobiota bacterium
AAACGTGACGCCTTCGCTCTCGAGGAGGCGTCGTTTGCGATCCACCGGTTCGCCTCCGTTCTGGCCGGCGAATCCCCCGATGGTGAGGTCACCCTTGACCACGCGATGGCAGGGGGTCTGGGGGGCAAAAGGATTTCGGCGCAGGGCTTGCCCGATGGCTTGCGCCGACCGGCAGGAGATATGGTGGCCCAGCAGTCCGTAGGTTGTGACCATGCCGCGTGGGATGAGGTGCAGGGCGTCGAATACCTTGAGCTCAAATTCGGTGGGTGGTCGCTCTGGATCCATAGCGGCAAACTAACGAATTCACCGAATCGGTGCAAATGCCGACTTGAGTTCCGGTCGGGTAGTTCGGAACATGGGGCGTGCTCATTGACTGGATCCAACCCCTCCTGCCACCGGAAATCAATCTTTCTGTCATCGGCGTTTTTGTGATCCTGGTGCTGGTGGTGGTGGCATTTTTTCGTGAATGGGGAACTCCCGACATCGTTGCCCTGTCGGCGCTGTCGGCGGTGCTTCTGCTCGGAATTCTGCCGGTCAAAGACGTCATCGAAGACGGGGTGCTCTTCGAGCGTGGGGTGTTTTCGATATTCAGCAACGGGGCCCCCATTACAATCGCAGCGATGTTCGTGCTCAGTGCCGGCCTGGAACGCACCGGAGTGATCGCCGTGATGGGACGATTCTTTTCGAAAATTGCCGGGACAAGCGAGCTCCGGGTCATGCTGGTGATGATGACGATGGTAGCGGTGCTGTCGGCTTTCGTGAACAACACACCTATCGTGGTCGTGTTCCTTCCCATCGTTCTTGGCCACGCCCGTGCGACCGGGTTGAAGGCTTCCAAACTGCTCATCCCGCTCTCCTTTGCTTCCATCCTCGGCGGCACCTGCACGCTAACCGGCACGTCGACTAATCTGATCATTGATGATGTTTCGCAGGACTTCGGCCTGGAACCTTTTGGAATGTTTGAACTGACCAAGCTGGGAATTATCTACCTGATGGTTGGTTTCGTTTACCTACTCTTCATCGGGCGCAAGCTATTGCCGAAGCGCAGCTCGCTCTCCGAGTTAATCGACAGCGAAGCGACTCGTGAAGTGCTGACCCAGTTCCAGGTGGAACCTGGTTCCACGCTTGTCGGAAAAACGCTGTTGGAGACTTTTCTAAAGGAATTTCCCAAGGCGGATGTTCTCGAAGTGCGGCGAAGGGGGCGAACCCAGAACATCCCGCTGAATGAACTGATCATCCATGAAAAGGATCGACTTCTTGTGACGATGCATGGTTCCTCGTTCCGTCAGCTAAAGGAGGAAGGAGGCATCCGATTTGAAGGCCAACACGACATGAGCCTAACTCACATGGAAACCCGGGAGCTGAAGATGCTCGAAGGAATCGTGGGGCCGCGCTCTCACATGGTGGGCAAGACGCTGAAAGAGGTCGGGTTTCGTCGAGAATTCAGAATCAACGTGCTTGCGATTCATCGTCAGGGCGTGAATCTGAAAGCGGATTTCAATTCGGTGAAGCTGGCGTTTGGAGACACCTTGTTCATGGAAGGGCCACCGGATGCCTTCAATCGCCTCAAGAAGCAGAAAGATTTTGTCAGTTTGTCGGAGGCTGCGGAAGTGAAGGTCAATACCAGAAAGGTCTGGATCGGCGTTGGCATTGCGGCCGCTTTTGTCATCGGTGCCTCCTTGAAGTTGCTGACGATCCCGGCCCTGGCGATCCTGGCTGCCGTAGCCATGATCCTGTTTCGCTGTGTCACCGCTCAGCAGGCTTACGAATCGGTGCAGTGGAATATTGTATTCCTAATCTACGGCATGCTGGCGCTCGGGCTGGCAATGGACCAGAGCGGGGCCGTGCAGATGCTGGTCAACGGGATCATGGCGATCTGTGGCGGATTTACCCCGTTTGTCATTCTGGCCGTGGTTTACCTTCTCAGCTCGGTTCTCACCGAATTGATCAGCAATGTGGCCGTCGCCGGCCTTTTGACCCCGATTATCGTGGGGATTGCCTCAAAAATTAACTATGCCGGAGAGATTGGGGTGGATCCGAGACCGTTCATTGTCGCAATGATGTTTGGCTGCAGTGCCAGTTTCGCGACTCCGATTGGGTATCAGACCAACACCTATGTTTACGGGGCAGGAGGCTATAAGTTTACTGACTTCCCCAAGGTTGGAGTGCCTCTGAACCTGATTCTCTGGGTCGTGGCTTCCCTGCTGATCCCTCTGTTCTGGCCTTTTCGATAGTAAAGCGGGGCTTCAGGCAAATTTGAAGCGCTGAAATCCCTCTGAGTGCAGGGACATTTCAAAATTAGGAATTGAATTCCCCCGCCTGTCTTTTTGATTATTGCCATGGAATTGTCGGAAGCCCATTTACAACAGCTCATCGAAATGCTGGAGCGACGCCTCGCCGTGATTGCTGATACTGATCTGCGGGAGAATGACCCTGAATCTCAGCTGGCTCAGCTCCAGGAAGTTTCCGAAGCGATTATGGCCTTCCACGAAGATCATCGCGGCAGTATTCCGATCCGACTGAATCACTTCCTCGAAAATTGCAGCTTCGACAAGGCGCTCCTCTGGTGCGAAGAGGCGCTGGAAGAGAAATAAGAATTATCACGATCGAAAGATCGGTTCGTGGACGTGGCCCTCATTGAGGTCGACGCGTTCCGGGCGTCCCTTGTGCATGTAGATGACTTCGGTGTGATCGAGGCCAAGCATGGCCATGATCGTGGAATGGATGTCATGGACGTGCAGCTTGTCTTCGACCGCGTAGAGTCCCAGTTCGTCAGTGGCGCCGATCGTCTGGCCTCCTCTTGCTCCACCGCCGGCCATCCACATGGTAAAGCCGGTGGGATTGTGATCGCGTCCGTCGCCTTTTTCGCTCATGGGAGTGCGTCCGAACTCGCCTCCCCAGATGACCAGGGTTTCATCGAGCAGACCGCGTTGCTTGAGATCGCGGATCAAGCCGACAATGGGCACATCGACGTTGCGACAGAGCCGGCTGTGATTGGCCTCCATCTTGGAATGGCTGTCCCACTTGCTCCCAGCTCCGTGGAAGAGTTGAATGAACCGCACACCGCGTTCAACGAGACGCCGTGCCATGAGGCACTGCCGCCCGTAAACGGCAGTGTCGTCGTGGTCGAGGCCGTAAAGGGACTTAATGTACTCAGGTTCGCTATCGAGATCAATCGCCTCAGGGGCTTCCGCCTGCATGGCGAATGCCAGTTCGTAGCTGCGAATGCGGGCTTCGAGATCGGTGTTGGATTCACGCGAGGCGTGGTGCTCCCGGTTGAGTTGGTTTAGAAAGTGGAGCTTTCCGGCCTGGCGCTCGTTAGTGATTCCGACAGGATTATTGAGGTTGCTGATCGGCTCGGAGCCGTTTTCGAGGAGGGTTCCCTGGTGGACGGCCGGAATGAATCCCGATCCCCAGGTGCGGGCACCGTTGACGACCATGGCGTTGGAATCTTTGATAACGACGAAGCCGGGCAGGCTCTGGTTCTCAGATCCAAGTCCGTAGGAAACCCAGGAACCGAGAGACGGGCGACCGCCAAAGACGGAGCCCGTGTTCATCTGGCAGACTCCGCCGGCGTGATTAATGCCGTCGGAGACGCAGGAACGGATCACGCAGAGCTCATCCGCGATCTGCGAATGTTGCGGTAACCAGTCAGAAATCCAGAGTCCGCTTTCACCATGTTGAGCCCACTGGCGCTGGGACGGCAGCAGCGGCGAGTTGACCTCACCCATGGCGGTGACAGGACGCTCAAAGCTATCGGGTAGTGACTGGCCGGCGAGCTCGTTAAGCAGGGGCTTGGGATCAAAAAGGTCCAGGTGACTGGGGCCGCCTTCCATGAAGAGCCAGATCACGTTTTTGGCCCTTCCAAAGTGGTGGGGGATCTTGGCGGCCACCGGGCTGGGTGCTGCCGATGACGCGAGCAGGTTTTCACCTGCGAGTGCAGAGAGTGCAACGGCACCAAAGCCGGAACCGGCGCGGCTCAGGAACTCGCGGCGACTGCCAGGAATGTCGATGTTATTGCAGGCCATTTCGAGGTGGTTGGTTATTGGTGTTGAGTTCTTAGAAGCGGCGGCAGTTGTTGGACTTGGAAAAGAGAAATTAATCACCAATCACTAAAAACTAATCACGGCACGTTAGTGCAAATACAGAAATTCGTTCGAATTGAGGAGCGCCTGGCAGAAGTCAGCCAGGGCGGTGAGCTGTGGCGACGGGAGCGTGCTCTTGGCAGATGGCGGAGTGCGCCAGTGGGTGTTGGCGACTGGAGGGTTGTCCTTCGGACCGGAGAAGTTCCAGTCGATCAGCCGAGGGGCATTGCCTCCGTTGACGAGAAGTTGGTCGGGCTTGAGCGCCTTCGGGCTGATAACGAGACGGGCGAGTTGGCCGTCCCAGAGATGGGAATGGGTGTGGCGTCCTCCGATTAGCGAGAGGACGTCTTCACCGGTTTTGAGTCCGCCGACGATCTGGTGCGAAACAGTCTGGGTCTGCAGTGGAGCGTCAGGGTTGGAGAGGTCCTTGAGGAAAAAGGTGATCTCTCCCTTGGTCACATCGTCTTTGCCGGGCACAGCTCGAATCGAGGCGGCGAGGTAAACCGGCTTGAGAAGAGGGAAGCGAAGGTTGGAAGCGACAATTTCGTAGACGCGGTTGTCCTGAAAGTCCTTGCCGACAAGTTGCAGGATGAAATTGCGCGGCTGATAAGCAGATTTTTCGCTGGTGATGCCGAAGGCCCAGCCTGTGTCGGAGTGGGATCCGTTCCATCGGCTCAGCAGGGTGTTGACCTTGGCGTCCTTGTGAATCGAATCAAGATGGGCGACGGCCTCGATCGTGAAGGTGTCTTCAGGCCAGTCGATTTGATCCAGCTGAAGTTGTTGAAACCGGCTGCCCGGTTGGAGCCAGAGCGTGCGGGATCCGTTGGCGAGTCCGGGTAGATCCTTGAACTGTTGATCGACCGGGCGACGTCCCGTTTCATTGGGGTATTTTTGAGAGCTGGTTTCTTCCGGTGGCAGTAGTTGGCTCTGGGTGTTGATGAAGCTCAGGGCCATCTCAATTTCACGGGTGGATGGTTGCCGGCCGTAGATGATCTCAAATGCTTTCGTGATGACGTCGGCATCCACCTTGTCTGTGGTCTCAAGCAGCTGCTTGGCGAAAGCGCTGGACCTCTGGATGGCCCAGTCGCTGTTGATCAAGAAGAGTGACTGGGTCGGTGAAGTGGTGGCGAGGCGGGCGGGGGCGGAGGCGAAACGAAGCGGGGCATCAAACCCGCCGATGAGGGCATCGCGAGTGTTGCGCCGCTTCTTCATGAAGACGCCCCGAGTTCCGGCGGAACCGTCGGCGGCCGGGCCGTCGCTCTTGTTAGACAGTTCGCCCGAGATGGCGAGCATGGCATCTCGAATTTGTTCGGCATCAAGTCGGCGGGGAGGAAAGCGCCAGAGCAGGCGATTCAGCGGATCAGTGATGGATTCGTCGGAGGTGGGCTCGCGTCTTGCCGTCTGGCGATAGGTTGCACTCGTGAGAACGAGCCGGTGGATGTCTTTCATTTTCCAACCACCGTCGATAAATTTTCGGGTGAGCCAGTCGAGCAGTTCGGGATGGCTGGGAGCTTCGCCCAGCTGGCCGAAGTCATTCGGGGTGGGGACAATGCCGGAGCCAAAGTGGTATTGCCAGATTCGATTGGTGATGACGCGGGTCGAGAGCGGGTTGTCAGCATTGGCAATCCAGTCAGCGAGAGCGGAGCGGCGTCCGGTGGTGGCTTCGGTAGGGGATATGTCAGGGGGTGACTGATTGAGCAGGGTGAGAAAGGCCGGCTCGATCACTTGCTCGCCGTCGCGAGTCTTCAGCTTCGTGGCAGCGGCGTGAGGACCCACATCAGTCGAGATGAAAGCGCGGGGGAGTTCGTCCGGCTTGAGGTGATCGAACTTGGCCAGCCTCGCCTGGAGCGCTTTGTAGTTGGCGAGGGTTTCGTCCTTCTTTGCGAGTTCCTTTTCCCAGTTGATCTTCTGCCACTTATTATCGACCTGGCGCTGGACGAGTTGGGCGAGTTGCTCTTCATAGGCGGTTCGCTGTTCGGCCGGTTTCTTAAAGACGGCCTGAATGTCCTCCGGGAACTGCTTAACGGTGTTGTTGGAATCTCCATCAAGCTTCGCTTTCTGGATCTCGTGAATCTCGTCACGAATATCAGCGGTGGCCTTTTTCCATTCGCCGAGACGGCGCTGGTAATCTTCGAGTTCCTCTTCCGTAGCGAGAGGATGGTTTTCGGGCCACCAGGTGGAGTTGAGGAATGCCTGCAAGGCGAAATGGTCTTTTTGCAGGATGGGATCAAACTTGTGGTCGTGGCACTGGGCGCAACCAATTCCGAGTCCGAGGAACACTTCGCCGGTGACGTTGGTCATCTCGGTCATGATGAGATCCCATTGCATGCGGGCGTTGCGCTGGTTCCATTCGTAAATGCCGAGCCGAAGGAAAGCGGTGCCGATCAAAGTTTCCGGATCGTGCCGGGCGAATTCATCGGCTGCCAGCTGTTCCCTGACGAACTGGTCGTAGGGCTTGTCTTCGTTGAACGAACGGATGACATAGTCCCGGTAGCGCCAGGTGTCGGGACGGTAGCCGTCGGCACGATAGCCGTCACTTTCAGCATAGCGTACCACATCGAGCCAGTGCTGTCCCCAGCGCTCTCCATAGCGAGGACTGGCGAGTAGTTCGTCGGTCAGGGCGGCGACCGCGGCATCGGGATTCTCTTCGAAAGCGCTCACGAAATCCGCGACGACCTGAGGGGAGGGCGGCAGGCCGTGGAGGTCGAAGTAGATGCGTCGAATCAGTTCGCGCGGGCCGGCGGCGGTTGCGGGCTTGAGGTGATTCTCATCCAGCTTGCGGGCGATAAAGCGATCGATATCGTTCCGGGCCCACCCGTCACCGGCTTCGGGTGGACTGACTTGGGCGAGCGGCTGAATCGCCCACCAGTTTTTGTCGTCTTCTGTGAAGCCGTTCTCATCGCGGTCCACCGTGGTGAAGGACTCTTCCGGCCAAGTCGCTCCGGCGGCGATCCAGGTTTCCAGCAAAGCCACCTGGGCATCGGTCAGAGCCTTCTTGGGCGGCATTTCGAAGTCGGGATCGGTTCGGTGAACGGCTTCGATCAACAGTGATTCCTCCGGCTTGCCCGGGATCAGGGCGGGGCCGGTGTCACCTCCTTCAAGAATGAGGTCGATGTGATCGAGGCGCAGCCCTCCCTTGGCCTTGTCCTCCCCGTGGCATTCGTAGCACTCCGCGGCGAAGAGCGGTCGAATCTTGTTTTCGAAGAATTTGAGTTGGCCCGCATCGTTCGCTGCGTAGGCAGCGCTAACGGTCAGGCAACAAACGGCAACGAGCGGAAATCTCATGGAGTGTCGGGGTGTTCGATCCACAGAGTCGGGGCGGGGGACGAGGGATGCTCTTTCGAGGCAAAGGCATGGACGAGACCCTGCTTGTCGGACTCCCCGGTATTGCGAACGATCAGGAAGGTGACCCGGTCATCAGGGGACTGGTGGACAAATTCAGACAGGGCTTCCGACTCGATATCGATGATTCCGTTAGAAGCCCCCTTGGCGATGGTGAAATCGGCGAGCGGCTTAAATTTCTCCGGGTCGGGAGTGGTTTGAGTCAGTTCGGGGGAATTCTTCCAGGTCAGCGCGCTCTCGCTCCATTCGTGAAGAGAAGGGTCGATGGCGCCGTAAACGGAGAACTCAGAATCGGGAACCAATGTGGAGAATCCGAAACCACTGGACTCGATCTTCAGTGATAGGGCCGCGTTTTTCGCCTCGCTGAGTTCGCTCATAGCGAGGTCAAACGTCATCAGCATGCGGCGCTGGTTGCTCGGGACGAGATCGGTATGTTTGACCATCAGCAAGGGAAGTGAGCCGGTCGGCCCATGACTGTCTCCGTTGCGGATGAAAGCATCCTTGCCCCGGCCGATTGCGGTGGAGTAGGCGGTCCAGTTTCCGGAGCGACTCGGGTCCGGCTGTTCGCGTTTGACCTCTTCGTTCTCCGGAGTCGGGTCCGCCCCGAAGTGAACCGAGCGTCCGCCGAGGACATGTTGGGCTTCCTCTTCGTTTTCTTCGCGGACGGTGACTTCGCCGTCGAAGACAAAGACATGGGCCCCAGCCACAGGGGAACTGGTCACTCCGAACCGGGTGCCGAGATCGACGACCTCGAGTTTCTCGGTGTCGATCGTGAAGCCATGCGCCGATTCGGGCACATCGGCGACCACGGATCCTTCGATGAGCCGACACTTCATGGCCGAGTCCACTAGCAGAACGGTCGGTGCCTCGAGCGTGACGGTGGCGCCGCTGACGAATCGAATCGTGGCCATGCCTTCGGCGAGAGCGAGGGTTCCGGCGGTAAGGTCGGCCCCTTCATTCGTCGGCAGGTCGGAACCTTCCCAACGACAGTCGTTGGCCTCGACCAGGGTGGCGACCACCGGGGGTGCCGGTTCCGGTGAGAGAAAGAAACTGCCTGCGGCAATGACTACTCCCGCCGCGGCAGCCAGCCAGGGAAGGAGAGCGGATCGTTTCGTCGGCGAGGAAGTTTCCAGGATCGAAGGCAGGGTATCCCGCTCGGTCTGCAACTGTGCGTGAAGCCATCGGCGCTGCACGTAGAGCTCACGAAGGGCGTCGTCTTCGAGGAGGTCACGTTGCAACACCTCCCATTCGGCGTCGCTGAGCTGGCCGTCAAAGGAGCGGTCGATGCGTTCTTCCGGGCTCATGGGGCCACCTCCATTTGTTGCTGGATGCACTGGTTCAGGGAAGAACGGATTCGGCTGAGCAGTCGATAGACGGCTCCCGGCGAGCGATTGGTCCTGCTCGCGATTTCATCGATTTCGCTTCCTTCAAAGTAGCGAAGTAAAACGGTGCTGCGTTGCTTCTCGGGCAGCTTTTGCAGACAGGTGTGAAGTGCTTCGGTGCGCTTGGCCAGCTGATCGGATTGCTTGTCGATTTCAGCAGCGACGGCTTCCAGCAGCGCGGGGTCGGTGGAGTAGAGCGGTTTCCGTTTCCGGCTGCGCCGATAGTTGAGCACCTGGTTCAGGGCGATCTTGCGGGCCCAGGCGAGAAAGTTGGTTCCCGGTTCGAAAGTCTCGAACTGCTTCCACAAAGTCAGGCGGCAGGCCTGGAGAATATCTTCCGCATCCCCGGCGTCGACCACGAGGGCGTGCACGTAGGCAGCGAGCGATTTCTCGTTCTCATTCAAAAGCTGAAGATAGGTCTCAGCATTTGGTGATGGATCCGATGATGACATTTCGACGAGGGAAGGTCCGGGTTTCCTGAAATTGGACAAAAAACTCGCGATTTTCGGAAGAATACTTTTTGGCGCAATAATTGGATGACGGAGGTGGCAGCGTCAGAATCTGCTCGAAAGTCGATTTTGTGCAAAAACGGGTCGAAAATTGCCAAATCCCACACTAGTGAGGGGTTGGCGGTGGCGAACTCTCCTTCTAAGATGGGCGCCCATGTCGTCAGGTGAATCATTTGAATCCGTTTTCGGTAGAGCGCCCGAGTTTGTCTCGCGCGCTCCTGGGCGAATCAATTTGATCGGCGAACACGTCGACTACCTCGATGGCTGTGTCATGCCGATCGCGATTGACCGGGCCGTCACGATTCACTTTGCACGGGCGCGTGGCAGGCAAAGCCGAATCTGGCCGGAGGGCTACGGACTCGAGGAACCGGTGAGTTTTGACACCAATAACTTTTACCGCGAGGGACCGGATGGCGTTCAGTGGTTGAACTATGTCTTCGGCGTCATGGCCGGTTACCAGGACGACGGGCTCGTTTTGCCTGCCTTTGACGCGTTCATTTCCTCCGACCTGCCTACCGGGGCCGGGCTCAGTTCGAGCGCCGCGTTGGAGATGTCGGTGGCGATGTTGATCGAACGCCTCTCAGGATTGCGGAAAGGCGTGGTGGAACGCGCCCTGATCTGCCAGAAGGCGGAGCATGAGTGGGCCGGGGTTCCCTGCGGTATCATGGACCAGTTCGCCAGTGGTGCGGGCAAGGCCGGCCAGGTGCTGCACCTCGATTGCCGGGATTTATCCTTCGACCACGTGCCGCTGCCCGAGTGCGTGTCGGTG
>PKCI01000096.1 GCA_002862135.1 Verrucomicrobiota bacterium
GAAGCGCAGGATCCCGATAGCGGCACCGGCGAAGAAGAAGAGGCCGGAGATAATGAAGGTAGCGCTGATGATGGAAATGATCATGATTCCGTCGTGGCTCCTTCCTCTTCCGGATTTTCCGGTGTTTTCGTTTTGTGGAGGTATCGCGCTGCTGCCAGTGAGCCCGTGAAATTCAGGAGGGCGTAGGCGAGAGCAAAGTCGACGAACATTTCCACGCGGCCGAAGATCACACCGATAATGATGAGCAGAACGGCCGTCTTGGTGCCGATCACGTTCACAGCAACAATACGGTCAAGCGCGGTTGGTCCCTGAATGATTCTCCAGAGGGCGGGGATCATCAGAAGGAAAAGGATCAGTCCTACTGCCGTTGCAAAAGCCTCAAACGTCATGCGGTCGATTCGGTTGAGGACTCATAATCGGCGGCGAATACCTTCTTGATGCGCCGTTCCATTTCACCGTCGAGTCCTTTGGCAGTAACATCGCTGATGGCGTGGACGTAAAAAGTGTCGCCGATGATCTTAATGGTCACGGTGCCGGGTGTGAGCGTGATCGAATTGGCGAGCAGGAAGCGCTGGAAGTCGGTGTTGAGGGAACACTTGTAGCGCACGATCTGGGGCTGGAGTTTGTCGAGGCTACTGACCGTGAGCTTCAATACGTAGAAGTTATTGATCACAATCTGCCAGATCATCCAGGCGAAGTAGCCCATCAGCGCGAAACCCTGCTTGATCCGCGTCATCACGCTGTGCTGACGGTTCTCGAAGACAAGATCGGAGGACAGCCAGGAGACGATGGCGCAGGAAATCACGCCGAGGGACAGGTGGAAAAGATCGAAAAATCCCGAGAAGGCCACCCAAATGACCATAAGCAGGATAAAAACAATTATTCCGTAGAGGTTGGAGTTCGTGTTGGGTGCAGCCATCGTGTCGCGGCAGAAAGCGGATGCAAAGTGAGCAATACTCTTGCTCATTGTCAATTTTCCTATCCGGAAAAACCGTGCTTAGTTGTTTATGTCTCAGTTGCGATGATTGAGGATAGTTACAGAGGCGTGCTCTTTTGCGTGCTGGGGTGTTGGTTCGCCGGACTCGTTTGCCTGATTGCGCAAGAAGCCGCGGAGTTTCCCTCAATCCCTGAGACTCAGGCACCCATCCGGGCTCAGCCTGCTAATCCGGGAGCTCCCGGGGCGGTGCCGAACGACACGACGATTCCCAAGGGAGAGCCGACTTTTGCCACAGATCGACCCATGACGCCCGGGGTTTCCGTTCCCGGAGCCATTCCTCAGCCGGCTCCGATGAAGCCGTCGACCAAGGCACCCTGGAAACCAATGGGACCAACCGTGTCGCCGATGCAGTCGCGCGGGCGATTGATTCAGGATATGCGCCCCCAGAGGATTCCCGTGTTTCCCGATGACCCGGAGAGCGCCTGGTGGGAGATTAATCCAAGCTACGCCTTTGCCCGGGCCCAGCGGGAGCAGCGGCCCCTCATGCTGCTCTTCACCGGCGCCTGGAATACCCAGGCCATGGCCCTGTCCGAAGAGGTATTCTCGACCAAGAGTTTCAACGAATACGTGAAAGAGAATCTTGTGATCTGTTATCTTAATTACCCGAGGAACCAGACTGACGCTCCCGATTCCCTTCGCCGCATCAAAGATAAGTTCAAGGTCCGGGGTTACCCAAATGTGTTGATTTTCAATCCGAACGGCGAGGTTGAGAAGGGGATTCGGGGCTACCGGTCCGGGCGGCCGGTCGATTACTTTAACTCTTTGAAGGTTGGATGCCTGCCGGTGCTGGAATCAATCAAGGTTCAGAAAGCCCAGATGATGCAGACCGGATTCCGCGACTGGTCGAACTACCTTGGTAAGGAAATCTTCGCCCGATTCGTGAGGCACGACACTCAGCACGTGGTGTTGCAGGATGCGTCCGGTATCGAGTGGATCATCAAGATAAACGACCTCGCTCCGGAGGACCAAAAGTTGGTGGAGTCTTTTCCCCGCTCGGATAAAATTGAAATAGAAGGCGAAGATCGCTAGTAATCTTTAAAGTCGAAGATTCTCTTCAACACTTTCCACCCCCCAAAGGTCTCACTTTTCCAATGAAACGCTTCCTCTTCCAGTCGGCTGTTCTTGCAGCAGCATTTCTCATGGCAGCAGGTATTTACGCCCTTTTGATTGACCGTGAGAGCCGCTATGACATTTTTGACCTGCTCAGGGGGCGTTCCGTAACGGCTGCGATCGGGGGTAGCGGCGTTCTGGGTCAAGTCGGAGGCGAGAGCGATTTGCTGAGGGCTGTCCCGCTGGATCTGAACGACACGGATGTGCTGGAGAAGGTGAACCTGGCTCTCGCTGATTTGACCGATGCGGTCGTTCCATCCGTGGTTAGTATCGATACCTCGCGAATTAAGAATGTTGTCACTGCGGTGCCGGCCGACCCGTGGGGATTCCGATACCGCCGTCAGAATCACCGTTTCAGGGAGCCGGGCCTCGGTTCCGGCGTCATCGTGACTGAAGAAGGCCACATCGTGACGAATCACCACGTAGTTGCGGGAGTAGATGAGATTCTTGTGACGACCCACGACGGTAGCCAGTATCCGGCTGAGTGGGTTGGCAGTGAGCCGAATGTCGACGTTGCAGTACTGAAAATCAAAGCGCCTGAGGGCACGACGCTGCCGAACTTCCGTCCCCTCGGTTTTGGCGACTCAGAAAAGGTGAGAGTCGGGGAGATGGTGATGGCGGTGGGTAATCCATTTGGCCTCAGTGAATCCGTGACTCGAGGTATCATCAGTGCGAAACAGCGTGAATTGAGTGACGGCGCCAATGAATACTTCCAGGTAGACGCCGTGATTAATCCCGGCAACTCCGGTGGGCCGCTCGTGAATGTGCGCGGCGAAATCATTGGCATCAATGTGGCGATCTTTACCGGCCAGCAGAATGTGCAGGTTTGGCAAGGAATCGGCCTGGCTATTCCTGCGAACGAAGTTAGGGAAGTCTTTGAGGCGATTGTGTTAGGGCGCCCCTTGATTCGCGGCTACTTTGGATTGGAGCTCGAAAATATTTCGCGAAACTTTGCTCTCGCTGTGGGACTGCGCAGCCTCGAGGGTGCTGTGATCACAAACGTGGTTGAAGGATCTCCCGCCCAGGCCGCCGGCCTGATGCCAGGGGACGTAATCACAAAGCTTGATGGAAAGGTCATGCAGTCGGCCGAGGACACCCTGACCCGGATTCGGTCGATGAAGTCGGACGAGAAATCGAAGGTTATCATTCTTCGCAAAGGCAAGTTGATGGAGACCGACGTGATCGCGATGGCCAAGTCGGATACCAACACACTGCGATTGAAGTCCGATATCCTCACGACAGGCCAATCCATCGTGGATGCGATTGGAATCAGTGTGAGGGATCTGACGTCGGCTGAGCGGGGCTCCATGGGAGTTGGGCCAGATTATCCGGCGATTCTCGTGTCCGATGTCGAGGAGGGTTCCCAGGCAGAGCGACGTTTTCAGAAGGGTGACCTGATTCACCAAATTAATCGTTCACCAGTGCGTAATGTGGCAGCATTTTATGACCTCATGGGGTCGCTGCCGATGGACTCGGCCACCGTGCTGACACTTAGCCGCGATGGGAAGATCATCCAGGCGATCCTAAAGTGATCCGGTGCGGTTCACTCCAATGAATCACCTCTCTTTTCCTGAATTTCTGAGCCGTCGGGAGGCCTTTGATGCGGCCGTCGCTGCGCAGGATGAGATTGCCAAGTTCTGTTCTTCATCGTCGTGGATGTGCGCGGCGAACGGTTTACTGCATGCCAGTGAAGGCGAGGGTGAACCGGAATACTGCATCCGCGAGCACGACGGGAACTGGATCGTTTTCGTGGATCGACAGAGGCGGGGAATTTGGTTTCCCCTGGAGTCGGCGTGGATGTTTGATTGCCCGATGATTGGTGAACCAGCGGAATGCGTGGAGCTCCTGAAACAGGAGGGCTTTGCTACCCTGCAACCAACCGGGTTCTGTATCGGGGGCGTTCGAAAGGAAGGGGAGTTGCACCGCCGGTTGGAGTCACTTGGGGAAGTGGGTCTTCGCTACGAAGAATTCCCCGCCACAGATTGCATGATCATTGAGTTGTGGAGCGGTTACGAGGCCTGGCTGGAACGACGCTCGAGAAAGTTCCGCAAGAGTGTCAGGCAGTTGCCAGTGGATGACGGGATCGAGATGGTTGATGCTTCAGGAGAATCGCCCGAAGTGATCTTCAGGCGAATACTTGCTATCCAACAGCGAACCTACAAGTGGCAGGAGGGCAGCGATATTTTCCAGGGCGAAGATTATCTACTTTTCTACCGCTACCTAATGGAGACGCTTAGTGAGGCAGGACGTCTCCGGGTCATGTTTGCCCAACAGGACGGGGAGGATGTTGCCTACATTCTCGGAGGTGAGTTTGCCAACCAATACCGGGGACTGCAGATGAGCTACGTGGAATCGGTGCGGTCGTCAGGAATTGGAAACCGTCTCCAACTGGAGAACATCAGCCGATGCGCCGAAGCGGGAATGGAAGCGTACGATCTCGGAATGCATTCCGAATACAAGGAACGCTGGGCTGATCGGCAAGACGCCTATATCACCGTATTTTTAGTTCTGTAGGATGATCATCTCATTGCCTCTGCCATGCGCAGGGCGTCGAGGTTTGGTTTTACGTCGTGGACGCGATGGAGGGGGACTCCCTTGAAACAGGCGTGGGCAGTGATCGCTACGGTAGGCCAGCTGCGGTCGCCGATATCATCCGATTCAAGAATGCGGCCAATGAACGACTTGCGCGAAACGCCGAGCAGGATCGGACGGCCGGATAAGGTCAGCTGATCGAGATGGCGCAGCAGGGTGAGATTGTGTTGCTGCGTTTTTCCGAAACCGATTCCGGGGTCGAAGACAATCGCCTCCGAATCAATGACGGCCGCAGTCAGGGTGGCGTGGCGTTCTTCGAAGAAGGAACGGATGTCGGCAATGACATCGTCGTAGCTTGGGTCCGACTGCATCGTTCGCGGCGTGCCCTGCATGTGCATCACGGCAATGCCAACGCCGGTTTTGGAGGCGAGTTCGATCATGGCCGGATCGCGAAAGCCGGTCACGTCATTGATGATCTTTGCCCCGGCATCGATCGCGGCCCTGGCAACGGGCGCCTTCGAAGTGTCGATGGAAATGCAGGCATCGGGTGCTTTTTCCAGGATGCCTTCGATGACCGGCAGAACGCGGCGGAGTTCCTCTTCAGTCGCGACGTTGTCAGCTCCGGGGCGGGTTGATTCGCCGCCGATATCAATGATAGCAGCACCTTCCTCCATCAACTGGAGGCCGTGTTTGATGCCGGCATCAGCCTCATCGAATTGACCGCCATCGGAAAATGAATCGGGCGTCACATTGACAATACCCATAATCTCTCCCTGCGAGGAGAGATCGAAAACCCGGTCTTTGCAGCGCCACTTCATACAGAAGCGGTAGAGGCTTTAGCCTCAGGCGAGGGCAGGTTCGCGTGGCTTGGTGTCTTCAGCTTCCGGCGGCTCGAGCTCGCGATTGGGCTGCTGAGGGCGAAGACCGAGCTTCTTGAGCAGGGCCTGATCGGCCTCGGACTGAGGGTTGCTCGTGGTGAGCAGCTTGTCCCCGTAGAAAATGGAATTGGCTCCGGCGAAGAAGCAGAGGGTCTGCAGTTCCTCACTCATCTGGCAACGTCCGGCGGAAAGGCGAACCTTTGCCGTCGGAATGGCGATGCGCGCAATGGCAATCATGCGAACGACTTCAAAAGAGTCGACCCCTTGCTGCTCGGCCATTGGTGTGCCAGGGATGGGAACAAGAGAGTTGATCGGCACGCTCTCAGGTGCCGGATTGAAGCTGCTGAGCACTTCGAGCATCTTGAGGCGGTCGTCGGTGTTTTCGCCGAGACCGAGGATGCCACCGGAGCACACCGACATTCCGGCGTCCTGAACGTGGCGCAGGGTGTTGAGACGGTCCTGGAAGCTGTGAGTGGTGACGATGTTCTTGTAATGCTCGGGGGAGGTGTCGATGTTGTGATTGTAGGCGGTTACCCCGGCTTCCTTCAGCTTCTGGGCTTCCACTTCACCGAGTTCACCGAGCGTAGTGCAGACTTCCATTCCGAGTTCGGCGACAGATTCAACGATATCGAGAACCTGGTCAAAACGCCTGGTGCCGTCTTTGACGCCTTTCCAGGCTGCTCCCATGCAGAAACGGGTTGAGCCGTTCTCGCGAGCGAACTTAGCACGCTCAAGAATATCATCCTTCTCCATAAGGCGCTCGGCTTCGACCGGCGTGCTGTAACGAGCCGACTGGGCGCAATAAGAGCAATCCTCGGAGCAGCCTCCGGTTTTGATGCTGAGAAGGGTGCAGAGCTGCACTTCGTTCTCGGGCCAATGGGCTTCATGCACCTTTCTCGAACGCTGAATCAGGTCGAAAAAGGGAAGGTCGTAGAGCTCTTTAAGTTCGTCGAACTGCATGGGAGAAGATCAGGTTGATTTGCGGATCCGACACCGGTTCCGGGGGGAAAGTGACCACGAATTCGCCGAATTTCACGCGATTGTTGCAAAAATCCGTCCCGGCCGGTAGCGACGAGGTTAGTCAACGGGCGAGAATTAACTGGTCCAGCGCCCGCCGGGAGAGACAAAGGGGAGCGTTTGCTTCCAAACCTCGGAATAGTCCGTCTTGCCGACAGCCCCGATCATCTTGCGGCCAGTAGCCTTCCGGAAAGCGCCCGACATCGACTCGCCACTGTGGCACCCCCAGCTCTTGCAGTAAGCGCCCCTGGCGAAAATCTTGCGTTCCAATTGGCTCAGTTGGCTTTGATGGAGGAAGACTTTGGACGCTCCGAGGATTTCGTTGCTGTAGTCGAAGACAAAGCAGTATTTGTTGGAGTGACCAAAATACTCGAACCCGGATACTTTCATCTGGGAGCGGTTCTGGCCACGATTCACGTAATTGATCATCTCCGAAGTGGTGCTGAACCAGACCAGGCGGACCTTGTATTTGTCGCGGACGCTCTCAATGTGGGAAATGAGCGGGTCGCCGTCTTCGCGGGCACGGGTCTCGTAGCCGGGGCGGTAGACTAACAGGGTGACGTTGATTTCCTCGTTGGTGGCTTTCTGGAGTTGCTGAACGCGAATGCGGGCAGCCCGAACAAAATTGCCCCACCAGCGGTCATGGCGGTGTTCTTCGCGTCGGTAGTTCTCCCATTCCAGAAGGGATGGGCCGCCGACGAGCAGGATGTATTCGTCGCTGGGATCGAGTTTCGCTTCTGCCGTGGACGGTTGAAAGCATGTCACCAGCAGGGCCAGCGCAATGAAAGATGGGAGACGTGGAGTCATGGGCTTCCCGGAATTTGGTGTGTCGTGATTGGCTGCCAAATATTACAGAGTCTCGAAAGAACGCAACCGACCCCGCCTGTTCACTGGTATGGCGATCCCGCGCCTAGGCAAGGCTACCGATCAGGGTAAAGCGGTGCAGGTAAGGGGAGCCAACCATTTCTCTGGCGCGGCGTTCCTGTTCTTCCTGTTCCTGCTTCTCAAAAAGATACTCGTCATAGGCGACCAGTCTTTCATGGTGGCGATTGATTCTTCCCACGAACCAGCGCCAGGTCGTGCCGGGGCGGCCACCTTCGAGGAGAAAGTGGGGGCAATTTTTGTTCGGGGTCTCGTAGCCCTCACGAGGCCAGTGGTAGTGAGCGCGGATATTTTCGATCGGGATCTTGTGGTAATACATCAGCGTCGCTGCGAGCTTGGCGGTTCGGTCCATCGTTTTGACTTGGTCGTTCCCCTGGTGTTCGCACATCTCGATGCCGATGGAGTAGCGGTTGCCAGGGCCGTCAAAATCGGCGTGTTCGCCGCGCTCATCGGTAGGGATGTGCTGGATGACCGTATCTTCCTGGACAGTAAAATGCCAGCAGAGGTAGCCGACCACGCCGCCGCGCAAAGCCCCTCGGTTGAGCGCTTTGGCGTGGGCGTAGGCGTCACCAGTGGGGTTCTGAGTGCTGTGAATCGTAATAAAGCGGGGCTGCATCCCGCGAAAGATGCGGCGGCCATACCTGCCTTTGGGAATAAGATCGACCTTCAGGTTCAGCTCCTTGTGCGCTTGGTTAGGGCTGATGGGCGTCTCGGCCACGGCTCCAAGTTTCCTTTCCCAAACAGTCGCCTTCGTCGACCCAGGGGCGGTCATACAACCGGGGAGGATGGCGAGTGTTGCCGCCATCACCGCCATCGGTATCACCAATCGAAGCCAGTTCATTATTCCTGAGGGATTTGCGTAAAAAACGGTTAGAAAGTTAAGCTCTGGGAGGCTGAACTGCAAAAACTAATTAACATAATCTAAAATTAAACCAAATCTGGAGGGGTATTTGGGGGCTGGTTTGCATCTAAACGAGGGAAATTTTAGAAAATTGGCAAGAATTCTTACTGGATCATCGTTCCAGGATCTCGACTTCGTAGCCATCGGGGTCAGTGACGAAAGCCATCTTGATCTTCGCTCCGCTGGGAAAAGCCTCGCGCCAGTCTTCCGGCCAGATTTCGATGCCGTCTTTCTCGATTTTGTCGCAGTAAGCCATGATGTCTTCAACTCCTACAGCGGTGTGCATGAGGTCTTCCGGGAACTCCACCTTGAAATCAGGCGAGTAACAAAGCTCGAGAAAGTGTTCATTGCCGTCGAGTTCGAGGAAGGCGAGCTGGTTGCCTGCAGGTGACTTGTCGGTCCGGCGGGTCAGACTGAAGCCGAGTTTCTGGTAGAAGGCAATCGTAGCGTCAAGGTCGCTGACGCGGATACGGGTGTGAAGAAATTTGATCATGGTTGTCGGAAAGATGGCACGGTTTTTTCGATGAGCCCAGTGCGGGTTGGCGTGAATTTTGTCACGGACTTGATTGATGGCGTTTGCCAAATAGCAAACATGAGATTTGCCAGACGTCGCCGGTTCCGACGCGATTTGGCGGCTCTCATCAGTGATTCTTAAGCCCTTCACCCCGGTTGGGAACAAATTGTGAATAACTCGATCAATCACCCCCGCCATCCGTTTTATGAGACTTACTATGCGGTGAAAGTGAACCCGATATTGGATCGGCTCACTTTGCAGGTTAACGGAACGTCAGCGGGGTATTGCCGGAATCGTGATTTTCCTCGTGCTTATTTAGCTCGTGCCGAAACGCTGAGAAGAATTTGCCGCGCTGAAGAAGGTGAACACCAACCCCAAGCCTCATTGTGTGACCCTGAGATTTTTCGGCGCTGACGAGGAGCGACAGAAGTTATTCACATCGCACTACCATCAAAAAAAGACTCTCGCAAAGGTAATGGGATTTTACTCCGGAGGTTCTTTCGGAGTGTGATCACCTTTTTCCAAGTGACCCGGCCAATGGGGCAGATAAAGAGTCAACAAAGCCCAATCAGGGCATCGAAAGCTGCCTGAGCGTTAGGGAATGACGGGATTGTTTTGATTTTTTTTGGCCATCTACCGTCTGACCTTCGTAGAGTGGTGTGAGCGTCTGTGAGCCTGTAAATTCTCTTACCATCACAGTAGTCACCGAAAAAATTTGAACGAAAAAACCCAACCCCTACACGACATGTCAGTAGCCACACTCGATCGCGATATCATCTTGAACCCAGAAAAACGTGCCTTCCCCGAGTTCAGACTCGAGCGTTTGCTCGGTCAGGTGTTTGAGCCAACGCAAGGCTGCAAGGTTTGTGT
>PKCI01000059.1 GCA_002862135.1 Verrucomicrobiota bacterium
CGGAAGCGAGAGTGCGACAAATGGCGGAATTGGACTCAAAGAATCAGAAGCCGGTCGATGTGGAGACCATTCTTAAAGGTCTCGAGAGTCAGTCTGTCGAGCGAATTACGTCGATTGCTGAGGAAGCCCACCCTGGTGATGTCGAACAAGCCTTCGAGCGACTTGACGAATCGATCCGCGAGGAGGTGCTTGAAAAGTTGCCTGGGAAGGTTCTTTCCGAGTGGGCTGACTACCTTCCTGTCGCCGACCTCGAACTTGGTCTTGAAAACCTTCCTGAGGGTCAGAAGGCGGAAGTTCTCGATTCACTTTCTGACGATGAACTCGTCGACCTCCTGCAGGAGGTCGAGGAGGAGGATCGTGACGAATACATGGACCTGCTTCCTGAAGACAAGCGGGAGGATGCCGAAGAGCTCATGCGATACCCTGAGCAGACTGCCGGCGGCCGCATGACCAAAGCCATGGCTACTATCCCAGTCAATCTGACTGTGAAAGAGGCTCTCAATATTCTCGAGCAGGAGCACGATGAGGCCGAGTTGCTCAGTCGTATCTTCGTGATCGATGACAAGGGGAGGCTCGTCGGAAAAGTGCGCCTGCGGGACCTAGCTTTTTCTACCTGGGACACTCCCATCAGTGATTTGATGTCCCAAGCGGAGATCACCATCAATGCAATGGAGGATCAGGAGGAAGCAGGGCAAATGATAGCCCGCTACGATCTTATGGCTCTTCCCGTGACTGATAATGCCAATCAATTGGTAGGTGTGATCACCTATGACGATGCGCTCGATATTATCGAGGAAGAGTCCACCGAGGATATGGAGAAAATTTCCGGTATTGGTGGTGAGCGTGGTGACCAGGCATACCTGCAGATTTCGACATTTGCTCACCTGAAGCGTCGTTTTGGTTGGGTTTTGGTTTTGGCTTTCCTCGCATTGACTTCGGGAATTGTGCTGCATAGCTACGAGGAAGTCCTCACAGCCTACTACGTGTTAGCAATCTACTTTCCTATGGTCGTAGCCGCGGGTGGCAACACGGGCGCTCAGTCGGCGACGATGGTGATTCGAGCGATGTCGCTTGGCGAGTTGGATACGAGAGAATTTGGTCGGGTGATCTGGAAGGAGGCACGAGTTGGAATCATGCTGGGTGCCCTTCTTGGAACCTGCGTGGCACTCCAGATCAGTTTCCTGCTGCCGGCGAGTTTGATTCCCGAGGGAATTAGTCTGTTCACTGTCGCGATGGTAGTCGCCTGTGCACTGACGATTCAGATTTGCACCTCAACTCTGTTTGGAGCGTTGCTGCCTATCCTCGCCCGTATGATGAAGCTTGACCCTGCTGTGGTTGCTTCGCCAGCCATCACCACCATTGTCGATGTCAGCGGGGCGATCATCTACTTCTCTCTCGCTAAATCGATCTTCATGTAGGCCGTGCCAAACAGTGGTGGATGAAATTACCGACCTTCTCTGGTAGTCGCGCAGGAGAAATTGACCAGTCGAGCCTTGCGACGGGGGATGCTGGCCGGAGTCCACGAAGGATCAATCTGGCAGAGATCAGAATGGCAATTTCCCGCCTCCCATTCCTCCCATTCCTCCCATCTGCTTCATCATTTGGTTCATCTTGCCCTTGTTGCGCATCATCTTCCGCATCTGGCCGAACTGTTTCAGCAGGGAGTTGACCTGGGTGACAGAGGTGCCGCTGCCGGCTGCGATGCGCTTGCGACGGGAAGCCTTGATGATTTCAGGACGGGAACGCTCTTTCGGCGTCATCGAGAGCACGATGGCCTCGACGTGCTTCATGCGCTTTTCGTCGAGGTTGACTCCTTTGAGTTTGTCTCCCATACCGGGCACCATGCCGAGAATACTGGTCATTCCGCCCATCTTGTTCATCATGCGCATCTGGGCGAGGAAGTCGTCAAAATCGAACGAAGCCTTTTTCATCTTCTCCGCCATGCGGAGCGCCTCCTCTTCGTCGATCGCTTCAGCGGCTCTCTCAACGAGACCCACCACATCGCCCATCCCGAGGATGCGTCCCGCCATGCGGTCGGGAACAAAGGCTTCGAAGTCGGAAAGCTTTTCCCCGACACCAACAAACTTGATGGGCTGATTGGTAATCGATCGCATCGAAAGTGCGGCTCCGCCTCGGGCGTCGCCGTCGAGCTTGGTCAGGACCAGGCCGTTCAGCCCGATGGCGTCGTTGAAAGTCTGGGCAACGCTAACGGCCTGTTGACCAGTGGCCGAGTCGGCAACGAGCAAGGTTTCCCTGGGATCAACAAAATCACGGAGGCTTTTGAGCTCACCGATAAGATTATCGTCCACTTCCTGGCGGCCTGCGGTATCGAAAATGATGACTGTGCCGTTTTGGTCGTCGGCCCACTTGAGTGCCGCTTTGGCCACCTTGAGAATGTCGGTTTCGCCGGGCATGGGTTGAAAAACGGGGATATCGATCTGCTTACCAAGCGTGACGAGCTGTTCTACCGCTGCCGGTCGGACAAGGTCACAGGCGACCAGGAGAGGTCGCCGACCTTCCTTGCGAAGGTGAAGGGCCAGCTTGGCTGAGGTAGTTGTTTTACCCGCACCGTTGAGGCCGACCATGAGAAAGCGGGCAGGGGGATTGAGATCGAGCGGAGAAGCGTCACCACCGAGGAGCTCGGCGAGCTCATCATTGAAAATTTTTACGATCTGCTGCCCGGGCTTGATGCTTTTGAGTACTTTCTCACCAAGGGCCTGTTCCTTGACCCTGGCGATGAAATTCTTGGCGACTGAAAACTCGACGTCGGCTTCGAGCAGGGCGAGACGCACTTCGCGGAGAGCGTCCGAGATATTCTTTTCGGAAAGCTTACCGTGTCCCCGAAGTTTCTTGAAAGTTTCCTGCAGGTTTTCGGAGAGGGAATTGAACATAATAGCCGGTCAAATGGAGGGTGTCGCGGTTGGTTCCGTCGAGGCACCAGAGTCGGCACTGGTGCCATCGGTTTCCGGAATTTCAAGTGGAGCGTTCTGACCGGTCACCGTGACATCGGCGTCGCGGTAATCGGCAAGACGATCGAGGGTGAAATTCCAGGTGATGACTTCTGTGTCCGCATTATTAGCGTGACGGAAGCTCAGCTGGACATTGCAGTTGTTGAGCCGGAGCCGTTGAGGCACCTGGTAGCGAACGGTTCCGGTTCCGTTGTCGTAGTGGTGAGGGACCTTGCCGAAACCTGTAACCCTCATGGAAATGCTTTCGGGCTGAACCCCGGGCAGGCGGGAAAGATCGACTTCAATGAGGGGGAGGCGATTGCCGATGACCGAATCGGCAGGTGGCATGACCGAGACACGTGGGGCGCTGGTGGAACCATCGGTTTCAGTTGTCTCGGTGATGAGACGGTGACCTGAGGTGGTCTGGTTTCCGCCTCCGAAATTGAGGGCGGGCTCGAAGTTGGCAAGCGTTGTGCCGTGGACGACGTAGCGCCCGATTTCCATATCTTCCACGCCCCAGGTGGTCTTTTTAGCGTTCACCGTGAAACAGGCTTCGTAGCCGAATTCCCAGGCCAACTCAAGCACCTGGTCGTTGTAGATGCCGTAGGGGAAAGCAAAGGTTTTCTCAACGGCACCGGTGTCACCGAAGTTTTCCTCGAGGAATCGGTGGGATTCTTCCAGCTCCTCTTTAAGCCAGGCGGTGTAGGCTTCCGCAGAGCGACCCTTGCGGTCTGACATATTGGCATGGCTGAGCGAGTGGCTTGAGAGCGTTCCTCCGGCTCCAGCGAGCTCGCGAATCTCTTTGGGGCTCATGGAGCGGCCGCCGACGCCAACATAGTTTTTGTAAAGAAAGACGGTGAAAGGGTATTCGAATTCCTTGAGCACATCCATCGCCAGGGTATGGGTCGCTTTCCAGCCGTCGTCGATGGTAATCATGACGCATTGCTTGGGAATCGGCATTAAGCCCTGCTTCCAGTCGAGAAACTCCCGCATGCTTATCACGGGAAGTTCAGCATCCCTGATCGCCTGCATCTGGTCGCGAAAATCGTTCACGTTGATAATCATGTCGTTGGAGGAGTGACCGTCGGTGAAATCGTGGTATCCGAGGATAGCGACGCGGGCGTCCTTATTGACGACGGGCTCCATGGCCACGGGCTCTGGTGGAGGGGGAATGTCAATCGGCTTGGCCACGATGGGTTCGGGTTCCTCTTCAACGGATTCGAGTTCGAGAGCCTCTTTAACCTTCTCTGCAATAGGGCTGACTTCTTCGCAACCCGTTAAGAATATCCCCAAGCCAAGAAGCGGCAGGATCAGGATTTTGAGCAGGAGAGAAAGGCACATGTGGCTGAGAGTCCGTCAGTATACGCCGGAAACTGGCTCTGGAAATGCTGAAATACGCCTCTGGAGTGGCCAATCATGTTTGCGAATCGTGGTGGTGTGGCTTATGGGTTTGGAAACCAAATCTACCCAACCATGGCTGAACAAAACATCGAAATTACCGCGTATCTCAAGACTTTCTGCGGATGGAGCGAGGGTATTCGCTCAATTTTCCGCAAGTATGACCTCGAATACGAAGAAAAGGATATCATCAAAAACCCCGCTTTCCGCTGGGAAATGGAGCAGAAGAGCGGTCAGCCTCTGTCTCCCTGTGTTATTGTGAATGGCACCATGCTCGCTGACGTCAGTGGGGAGGAAGTGGAACAGTGGATGACCGATAACGGTCTCCTAGAGAAAAGCGAAGAGCAACCTGACGCTCCAATTGATTCTTCCTGCACCGATGAGCAGCACGCGGCGATGGAGGCAGAGGCACGTCGGAGCATGGGTGCGCCTAACGTCCGAATCATTGAGTGATTTTTTGGCTTAACTTCTCCATTAGATTCGGAGACGATTCGAATACACCTGTTTTCGTATCGACATGCCTCCCCAAGATTTCCCCAAAAAGGGCCTCGGCAAAGGGCTGAATGCTCTGATCAAAACCCCGGCCTCCGTGCCGGTTCAGTCGGGCGGGGTAGATCAGGCGGATCCGGTTACGGGAGAACGCGTCCAGCGATTACCGCTGGACAAGGTGGTGCCGTCTCCTTTTCAGCCGCGAAAGCGGTTTCGCGACGAGCACCTTGATGAGCTGGTTGAATCAATCCGTGAGCACGGAGTGATCCAGCCGCTGATTGTTCGCGACGTCGATGGCAGGTATGAGCTGATTGCTGGTGAACGCCGTTGGCGGGCGTCAACCAAGCTCGGCCTCGATAAAGTACCGGTCATCCTCCGGGACGCATCCGATCGCGATGTGCTCGAGATGGCGCTGATTGAGAACCTTCAGCGCGAGGACCTCGATCCGCTGGAGGAAGCGGAAGCCTATTCCCGTCTAGCTAAGGACTTTGGCCTGAAACAGGACGAGATTGCCCAGCGGGTTGGTAAAAACCGAGCCACGGTCTCGAATGCGATTCGCTTGCTGGAGCTTGACAAGGACGTGCAGTTGCTGGTTTCGCAGCGTCTTCTCAGTTCCGGTCACGCCAAGGCCATCCTTGGAATTAAGACCAAGGCTGAGCAGAAACTGCTCGCGGATATAGTCGTGAAAAAGAAGTTCAATGTCCGGGAGACGGAGAAGCTGGTTTCCGAGCAAATCAATGGCAAGACTACGGCCAAGAAAACTTCGAAGCCGAAGCTTTCCCCGCAGGCCGAGACTTACATTCGTCAAATTCAGGATCGGCTGCGGAGTCGCTTTGCCACTAACATTGCGATTCGTCACACTGATAAGCGCGGCAAAATCGAGATCGAGTATTACGGCAACGAAGATCTCGGTCGTATTCTTGAGCTGCTGGGTGTTGAAATTGAGTAACAAATCCTCATTCATTTCTTCATGAGGTTTATTTTTCCCGTCGTAGTCCTCAGTGCATTTTTCGCAGGGGGCTGCTCGGAGCGGAGGAATGTCGCCCACGATCCATTGGAACCACTGGCCGATAAGGTCGCCGGAGGAAAGGCGTTCGAGCATGTCTCTGTCCTGGTGAACTTTGGACCGCGTCCGGCGGGATCCAGTGCGCTCGAAGAATCCCGCCGCTACATCGAGAACAAGTTGAGTGACTATGGATGGACGGTGGAGCGACAGGTCTTTACTGACATGACGCCGGACGGGGAAGTTGAATTTACCAACCTGAGAGCTCGCTTTGGGGACACCGGCTTCGGACAGCCCGTTATTGGGTTGCTGGCCAGTCACTACGACACGAAGCCCTATCAATCATTTGAATTCGTGGGTGCGAATGACGGTGGTTCCAGCAGCGGGCTTTTGATTGAGCTCGCCCGCGTTTTAGCGGAACGACCCGATACATCGCACGCCCTCGAGTTGGTGTTTTTCGACGGGGAAGAAGCGTTTGGTCCCGGGATTACTTCATCCGATGGTCTCTACGGCAGTCGTCACTATGCCGGGCAGTGGCTGACCGTAAAGGAGAGGGATCGCCCTCAGTGGGGCGTTCTGCTCGATATGGTAGGTGACAAGGATCTTAAAATTCGGGCGGGAGTGCGGATCCCCGGAGCCTCGTTGAAGGAGTTGGCTGAGAATAAGGCAAAGACCGGTTATGTTATCGACATCCATTCAGTGGAGGCTTCACTGAACAAGATGTCCCGCCAGTTGCTCTCAGCTGCTGCTGACCTTAGCTATGAGTCTGAAGTAGGAATCAGTTCTAATTACATCGTCGACGATCACGTGCCGCTGAATGTGTCAGCCGGGATTCCGACAATCGACCTGATCGATTTTGACTATGACTACTGGCACACGCCCGGTGATACGCTCGACAAGATCAGTGCCGAGAGCCTTGAGATCACGGGACGGGTGACCCTCCACTACCTCGAAAAGTACCTGCTTCCCTGAGAAAGGAGCAGGCTCACATGAAGCGGGGGATCAATCCTTTGCTACGCTGAAAGTTGCTGTAAGCGAGGGAGCCGAAGAGAAGAGTTCCAAAGAGGTTGCCTCTCATCAGCGAAAAAATTGCGACGGCTACGGCGGTGAACATGCCGACCTGGTAAACAATTCTCTGACTCTTGTTGGCCATGATAGCGGCGAACATTTGTCCTCCATCGAGAGGGTAAATCGGCAGAATGTTGAGGATTGCCCAGTAGATATTGGTCATTAGCAACATGCTGATGAGAAATTTACCGTAGAAGGTTGACAGACCGGGTGCGAATCCGAGGCCGAAGGCAATGGCTCCGAGTAGAAGACTGGCGATGGGCCCTGCAGCCGAGATGAAAAATGATTCCCAGCGGGTGAATCGACCTGGTCCGCTGCAGAGACCTCCGAAGCTGTAGAGCTTGATTTCCGAGTAAGGTGCCCGAAAGCGTTTGCGGGCGAGAGCATGCCCTAGCTCGTGCCAGATGATGGAAACGAAAACAACCGACACCCACATTAGGGTGAGAATCGCACCGGCCCTGCCGGGCATCCTCATGAAAGACATTCCAAGAAGAAGAGAGAGGACCCAGAAGGTCCATTCTACAGTCACAGGATAGCCGAATAAGCGAAAGCGCCACATGGAGGGAACTAAGGCGTGGGTTTTAGGGTAAGTCCAGACAGATTGAATAGGGGTGTCAGTCAGGGAAGTCTTGTCCTTGGCAGTTTCAGTTCTCCAGCTGGCGCAGGTCGTAACAGATTAATCGTGGCGGGTTGTTGTCCATGTCTGGCTCATGTTGCGAGATGTAGAGGAGTCCACGATGCAGGACGGGAAGAGACCAGGTGGCACGGGCGAAGAAAAGCTGAGAGCGGCCGATCTCTTCGACGCCTTCAGGCCTCAGTTTGAGCAGACCAAGGGATCCTAGTTCTCCAAGAGCGAAAGTTTTCCCATCGGCATGAAGCAGGCTGCCGCGGAGATACTTCATGCGGTAGTCGCGACCACTCTTAATCGGAACGGTCCACTCAAGATCTTCGCGCCAGTTTTCCTCTCCGGTTTCGACATTGTAGCTGGCGAGCCAGGCGTCGGGTTCGTTGCGACCCCGGAACCCGTAAAGGTGACCGTCGAGCAACAGTGGGGTCATCCAGTGGATTCCGAAGTCGGGTGCTTTCCAGAGTTGTTCCCATTTAAGGTCCTCGTTGAGGCGCAGTAGAGTTGCGCCAAGTTGATAGGATGTGGTGATGAAGATGCGGTTATTTCCAACGGCTACCGGAGTGGAGCTGTTCACGCTTTCATACTTGTCAGGACGCCAGGCAAAGGTGTCGTGAAGTTCGCCGTTTTCGGGATTGAGGCAGAGAAGACCTCCGAAAGCCGGATCACTCTCGCCACCCTGAAAGACGATGAGGCGAGGCGCTCCCTGAAGCTCTGCGATGATGGGGCTAGCGTAGCTCGCATTCCATTCGTGTTCGGCACTCCAAAGGAGCTTTCCGTTATGTTGGTCAAAGGCAACGACGCTGAGTCCCTTCTCCATGCCGTTCGTTCCAAGCGGGACGATCAGCTTACCGTCGTGAATAAGAGGGCAGGCGCCGTGGCCAAAGAAGAAGCTGGCCCGGTCAAACTCCACCATCAGTTCCCGCTGCCAGAGCAGACTCCCGGTGGCGAGATCGAGGCAGCTGAGTTTGCTGGTGACGCCAAGCGTGTAGACTTTTCCCGAATCGATCACGGCACTGGCACGAGGGCCATTGTTAAAGCCGTAGCGGTCTGAGTAGACAACCGGATAGCCGTATTGCCAGAAGCGCTTCCCGGTTTCTGGCTCGAGACAGTCAACGATTTCTTCATCACCGATTCGATCAAAGAGGACCAGTTTCCCGTCGACGATAACGGGGGAGGTGTATCCCGATCCCTTTTCCATTTCCCAAACCTTAGCGGGACCGTCCTCGGGAATTTCATCGATGAGATGAGTTTCGGGCGTTTTCCCATCGTCCGTGGGACCGAGGAAGCGAGGCCAGTTAGAGGTGACGGCGTCTGGCGAAAGCGCTTTTGGTTCGGCGAAGAAAGTTAAGCGATCGTGTCCGACCGCCTCGGTGGCTTCGTCTCCTTGTGGCGCACTGACTGACGGAGGTGCCGGATCTTCAATTCCAACTGCAAGAAGGAAAGGTGAGCCGGTCAGGGAGCCGCAAAGCAGTAAGCAAAAGATGATTGTGCGAATCATGAGCGAAAGGTTACGATCAATGCGTTGATGAATCCAATGGCAAAGGGACCCGCCATGAAGGGATGAGCTAACGGGATGTCTGAGGGAGTTCCTCAAATAGCTGAGACCGCGATGCTTTCTCACGGTCGGCTCCCAGGAAATGCGGGGCCCACCGAACAGGTGGACCCCACAAGGAACCGCTTGTTTTATGACTGTAACAGCAGCCTAGACTATTGTTACAATAGGCTTTGATTCCCCAACTCACTTTTCGTTCGATCTTTTTGGAGAAAAGATGCGATTTTTCTCCAACTTCGGACGTGATAGTTATGAGTCATTGAGAATAATGTAGTTATGGCGCGAATACTTTTGGTCGAAGACGATGAAGATAATATCAGCCTGCTGGTGCGTTTGCTGAAGCACCATGGTCACGAGCTTTCCGTGGCCACTGATGCGGCAGATGCTGTGGCCCGGGTCGAATTAG
>PKCI01000157.1 GCA_002862135.1 Verrucomicrobiota bacterium
GGCTCTGGCTCTGGCTCTTTTACAATCTCAATGCCGAGGTCATCGAGGAGGAATCGTGTTTCGAGGTAAGTCAGCCGCACACCAAGTTCGCTGCTTAGCAGCTTCTGGATGTCGGAAAGCTCGGTGCCGGCGTCAGCCCACTGCTGGATCGTAGCAATCTGATCTTCGGAAAGAGATTTGGCGGTGCTCATTTTGACAACACCCTGTCACTGTCTGAGTAAAGTTCCAGCTCATTTCACGTCTATCCGACGTATCAACAGATAGTTATTAATGGATTGGGATTATCAATATCGCATCGACGTGACACCATGGGACAAGGGAGCCCCCGCTCCACCCCTCCTCGAATGGATCAAGGCCAATCCGGGCACACTTTCTGGTTCCATTCTCATCCCCGGCTCGGGCGCGGGGCACGATGTCCGGGCCCTCGCCAGCTTGACCAAGTGCTCCCCTATCATCGGTCTCGACGTTTCAGAGCCCGCCACTCGCCTCGCTGTCAGCTTTCCCACGGTTGGTGTGGAAACTTACCAGACTGCCGACCTTTTCAATCTCCCTGCGCACCACCAAAATACCTACGACTGGATCTGGGAACACACTTGCTTCTGTGCCATCAACCCGGACATGCGGGATACTTATGTTGCGGCAGTTCACGGGGCCTTGAAACCCGGAGGACAGTTGCTTGCCGTCTTTTACCTGAATCCCTATGACGATGAGCACCCACGAGGTGAAGGCCCTCCCTACGGAACCAGCGTTGAAGAGCTTAAAGAACGTTTCGAGAACTCTGGCAAATTCAAAGTTGATGAGTCTTACGTCCCCGGCCAAGCCTATGGTGGGCGCGAGGGGCTTGAGCAAGTCATGCGAATGACCCGCCTCAACTAGATCACATTCTGAGGAACCGAGTTCCCGGGCCAGTCTGCTCCGGCTCAACCAGCGCTCCCGATTCGAACGTGACCGTGCAATCCTTTGCCGGATGGACAAATCCGCGAAAGTGACCACCAGCCTCGATCTTGTAGGTGTTGCCATCCCCCGAGTGGGAAACGATCGATCCGCCCTTCTTCACGATGTAGTGACACTGCGTGCCACCCGCTCCGACGATCTTGGCACCTTCGGGAACGATATAGGTCAAACCACTTTCATCAGGGTAAAACTGGGTTCCCTGCACCATCACGGTGGCGCCTCCCCCCTCAGTTTCCATAGTTTCGCACCGTGTTAACAAGAGCGGCAGGAGAAGGACCAGCAGAAGTCGGGGACCAAATTTCATCGCGTAAAAAGTTTCACAATCTCCTGAGTGAAAGATTGAAGCTGAACCTTGTAGCGGTTAACGGTGGCGCATCAAGTATCAAATTTCACCATGAAAGCCCTGACTCTCACTGCCTACAACGAGTTTGAATTCGGTGATGCACCCGATCCCGAGATCGCCGAAAACGAAGTCCTCATTGCTGTTAAAGCCTGCGGCATCTGCGGATCCGACATCCACGGCATGGACGGAAGCTCGGGGCGACGTCAGCCTCCCATTATCATGGGCCACGAGGCGTCCGGGGAAATTACTTCAGTCGGCGACAGCGTTACCAACTGGAAAGTCGGCGACCGGGTCACCTTCGACTCGACAGTTTACTGCGGTGACTGTCCGGAGTGCAATTCAGGCCAAATCAATCTCTGCCCCTCACGAAACGTACTCGGTGTTTCCTGCGACGACTACCGCCGTCACGGTGCGTTTGCCGAATACGTCAAGGTGCCCGAACACATTGTCTGCGCGATTCCAGACGATGTTTCCTATGAGCATGCCGCTTTTGCTGAGCCCGTTTCCATCGCCTTGCACGGCGTCAACCGTCTCCCACTCCAGCAGGGCGACTCTGCCGTTGTTGTCGGAGCCGGCCTCATCGGACTGCTCGTAATTCAGGCACTCAAGGCCAAAGGCGCCGGCACGTTAATCGCCGTCGACCTCGACGAAAAGCGCCTCAACCTCGCCAAAGAGCTAGGTGCAGATCATGCACTCATCTCTGCCGAAGACGTCCCCGCGAAAGTGCGCGAACTGGTGGGTAACGAAGACGGTGCCGATGTCTCGGTCGAGGTGGTTGGTTTTGATCCAACAATCAATCTTGCCATCAACTCGGTCCGCAAGGGCGGCAGTGTCAGCTGCGTCGGCAACCTTAAGGCCCATGTCTCTTTTCCACTCCAGGCCGTCGTTACCCGCGAGCTCAGCATCTATGGAAGCTGTGCCTCAGCCGGCGAATACGGCGAAGCCATCGAAGCTGTTGCCTCCGGTGCCATCAAGGTGGATCCGCTGATTTCAGGCGTGGCCGATCTCAAAGACGGAGGCGAGTGGTTCCACCGCCTCTACAGAAACGACGAGGGCCTCATGAAAGTCATCCTCAAACCCTGAAGTTTTGTGAAACATTTACTATCCATCCTCATCGCTACGTGGTGTTCATCCCTTTGCGCTGAAACCATACCGAAGGAAGAGTGGACCTACCTCGACAACGGGACGATTCGCATCGGTGTGAATCGCTCCGCCGGGGCGACCCTGGGCTGGTTTTCTCTCAGCCAGATTGAGTTCAACTACCTCAATCGTTTCGACCTGGGTCGCTACCTTCAGCAGTCCTGGTATGGTGACGAAGACGGCAGCGACTGGAACGGGAAGCCCTGGCGCTGGAATCCGGTTCAGGGCGGAAACTGGCAATACGTTCCCGCCGAAGTCACTTCATTTGAAACCGGAGAATTCCGCCTCACATCTAATTCAATTCCGGTTCACTGGGCTACGGGAGAAAACATTGAAGACGTCAGTTTCAAGCAAACCATCGAGCTGCACGGACCGGTGGTCGCGATTGAGTTTGAGATGTCCTACCACGGTAAAAAGAGCCACAAGGCTCGCCACCAGGAACTTCCGGCGATCTTTGTTGATCACACGCTGAAGCATCTCCACTGCCTCAAAGCCGGCGAGTCAGAAATGACTTCATTCGTCCCCGGTTGGCCAAACGAACGCGTTAGCCTGACCCGTGACTGGTTCGCCTCTCTCAATGACGACGGACACGGCATTGGCATCTGGGCACCAGGCGCCGAGGAACTCACCTGCTATCGGGCCGAAGGAGGTCCCGCCCCGCAGAGCAAAGGGGCCTGCTCCTACCTGGCTCCGATCAAGACTATGGCGATTGAGCCCGGCTTCACCTATCGCTACCATGTTTTCCTCACCATTGGAACGATCCCTCATTTCAAAAACCGCTTTCACGAAATCGCCGCGCCAATTGCTCAGGTGCCTTTCCTGCCATGATCGACCGTGCCTTCTTTGAACGGGACGCCCTGATCTGCGCTCGTGAGCTGATCGGCTGCAAATTAATTCACGGAGAAACCAGCGGCATCGTCATCGAGACAGAGGCCTATCACGAATATGGCGATGAGGCCTGCCATCTCTTTACCCGGCCAACGGCGAGGGAATTCGCCGCCAAGCACCCTGCCGGCACCGCCTACGTTTATCTCAACTACGGCATGCACTGGCTCACCAACGTCCTCTGCATTGATGCGGCGACTGGCGACAAAGGATTCGTCCTGCTTCGCGCCCTCGAGCCGGTTGATGGCATCAGCCTGATGAAATGCCGACGCGAAAAAGAGAAAAAGCGCGATCTTTGTTCCGGCCCTGGTAAGCTCAGTGCGGCACTTGGCATTGGTCCGAACCGCCATGAGTCGTCATTGACGGAGTCTAGAGAGTTTCATTTCGAACCGGCCTCATCGACGCACTCGATTCTTGAAGACCGACGGGTTGGTATCTCCAAGGCGGTCGATCTGCGGTGGCGTTACCTCATCAAAGATCATCCAGATGTCTCAATACGGTTCGGAAAAGCGTAACCGCCGCCGGAGTTGACCGAATCCCGCAAATTCCTCCACCCAGCAACGTTATCTTTTCCACTGGCGCAACTGCCGAAATGACGGCATAGCATTGCCATGTCGAATTCGAGCTACTTCGTTGTTTCCCATGAACAGCACGGGGACCTTGTCCAAGCCGCCTACATGCATCGCGGTTATCGCGAAGATGAAAGCGCCTCTGCCGCCCGCATGTGCTTTGAAGCTTCCTGGCACGGCATCCGCACGCACAACGCGCTCAAAGCTCTTCACCTCGACGAACTCTTTGGCAGCGGCGCAGGAGGTTGTGTCCCGGATGCCGAAATCGAAGTCAAAGAATCCCGCTTTCCCACCGTCCAGGTTTGGAACGCCAACCGCAAACTAGGCCAGGCCGTCGCCTGCGAAGCGATGGAAACCTGCATCCGGATCGCCGACGAATACGGCTGCGGCACTGTGGCCGTCGACAATGCTTTTCATTACCTCTGGGGAGGCGGCTATGTGATCGATGCTGCCCGCCGTGGCTACATCGCCTACACCAACTGCACCTCTGCTCTCGCTGAAGTCGTTCCATTCGGCGGAAAGTTCCCCACCCTCGGTACTAACCCGCACAGCTGGGGTTTTCCCACCATGGATGCCGTCGGCTACCCCGTTGTGATCGACTGGGCCACTTCTGAGATTGCGATGGGTAAGGTCGAGCAATACAAGCGCGAGAACAAGAAACTCGAAGCTCCCTTCGGGGTCGACGAAGACGGTCAGCCGACTGACGATCCCTTCGCCGTGAAAGCACTCCTTCCTTTCGGTCGACACAAGGGTTATGGCCTCGGACTGCTTAACGAACTCTTCGGTGCTGCGATCGGTGGATCTCTCCCCACTTTGCGCGGGCGGGCCAACTTAGCTGAAGGAACCGGCGAGAAAACCACAACGGCTTTCTTCTTTCAGGTGATTCATCCTGATGCGATCAGCATGGGAGACTTCTCCAACGGACGCACCCAGGCCGAAAACATTACCACCGTCCTCAAGGACATCCTTGGTCACGGCAATGAGAGCTGCATGCTACCGGGCACTATTGAAGCAAAAAACGCAGCCCTCAGTGAAAAGGCTGACGGCCTGCTCTTCACCGAAGCCGAAGTCAAAGGCTTCGCCGAACTGGCCGAGGAGTGTGGAGTCGATGCTTCCCCTTGGAATCCCGATTCCCTTGCTACTTTCGAAGCTTAAGTATTACAACGGGCACGAGAAAACGTGCCCCTCCAGGCCTTGGGCCTTACTTCATTTTGGAGGAGCAAGCTCCCGCGGTGCCGCCTCTCCGCTTGCCCACGAGGTAGATTTCGGTCACGCTCTGGTCAAATGCTGACCGCCGACCAACTCATCGATCTTGAGGAACTCATCATCGCAGAGCTGGATCGCATCCGCGAAGAGTCGAGCTCCAGCGAAGAGGAACGCGAAGCGATTGCGCCCGATGTCGCAATCGGCCGTCTCTCGCGACTCGACGCCATGCAGATGCAGGAAGTTGCCAAGGAGGCGGAACGCCGTCGCGAGAGGCGCATATCGCAACTCGAACTCGCGCTCGAGCAACTCGACTCCGGCACCTACGGCCGCTGCGATCGGTGCGGAGAAGATATCGACTTTGCGCGCCTCGAGGTCACACCCGAGACGACTCGTTGCAGCAGCTGCGCCGGTTAGTTGGCCGGTCCGTAGTACTGCTGAGCTTGATGCGCCGAATGACTCCCGGTTGCGGCCCCGGCAGCAACGCCAGTCGCGGCGTTTCCAGATGATTGAGTCGAATTACAACTGACAAAAATCAGCAAAGAAAAGACAAGGAAGGCGATTACGATAGCGTGCTTCATGGCCCCGAAGTGTCTAGCTAGCGAAACACTTTTTCAAATATCGATTTAAGAGAATCCAATCCATCTTTTTCACCGACTGGAATTGCCAAAGCCGTTGGCGTTTGATCCTCCATGTCCAGCAAACCCGGAATAGGGCCATAAGCTACAAATTTCGATTTGTCTTGAGGCCGCGGGATCTTCCAGTCAAAAACGCTGACACCATTAATGCGCTCACGCCGATAGTGGCGCCCATCACTTGAACCAAACATGATTGGTAAGCCATCAGCCTTGTGGCGACCAAGATAAATCATCACGTGAGAAATCGGTGGGTTCCTATCAGTGACGTCATAAGTGCCCTCCCAGAACAGCAAATCGCCCGGCTTGAGTTGACCAAACACAGGATCCTCGACCGACAAAGCCTCTCGAGTTGAGATCAGGGTCCCACGATCATTAGCCCAGTGGTAGATCTTGTACGAAGATCGAGGCACTTCTTTCATCCCGGCCTGAATCAATGTGTACTGCACCGCTCCGGAGCAGTCCATCCCGCCAAGGTCAGGTGAATTAGATCCAAACCGATAATAGAGTTTCTTCTCGGTCAATGAGAGCGCTGCTTCAATCAGGGCCTGAATTTGCGGAGGCTGCGTCTCGTATTCAACAAGATCAGCCGGGCTCAAACTCGCCACTACTGCTGGCCCGTTGCCCTTAACCGGGTGACTCAACAGGGTCAGGCCAATGACCCAACAGGGTTGGAGGAGGAATTTCACGACGCACTCTATACTCGATTACTCGACACACAACCACTCCCGTGTTGCAGGCTGGTAAGAAAGGGCTTTTCCGCTATGCTCTGGCCATGCCTTTCCGAATTTACCGAACCGACTCGTCCGTATTAATCGAGAACACCGGAACGCCGGATACTTTTTACGAGGTCAAAGAGAGTTTCAGCTTTAATGCCCTGTTCACGGCTGAAGATCCGGGCGGCTATGTCGCTGCCGCCTGCGCATCGGCTCCCGAAGTCACTGGGGAATCCCCCTCGGGCTTCGCTGCTCCGATCGGCGATCAGGAGATCTGGGCCGCCGGTGTCACTTACTTTCGCAGCCGCACCGCCCGAATGGAGGAAGCCGAGACCGCAGGGGGCGATATCTTTTACGACAAAGTCTATGAGGCCGATCGGCCGGAATTGTTCTTTAAAGCCACGGCCCCTCGAACCCGTGGGCACGAGGATAAAGTCGCTATCCGCTCTGACTCCACCTGGGATGTTCCTGAACCCGAACTTACCCTCGCCATCAACAACCAAGGCAAAATCTTCGGTCATACCGTTGGAAACGACATGAGTTCGAGATCCATCGAAGGAGAGAATCCCCTCTACCTTCCCCAAGCTAAAGTATACACCGGCTCATGCGCCATTGGCCCCTGCCTCTTTGTCGGAGAATCACCTGTCCCTGACACATCCATTAAGGTTAAGATCGAACGACGCGGCGAGACCGTCTTCAGCGGTGAAACCGAGGTGGCCCAACTCAAGCGAGGTTTTGACGAACTGGCCGGCTGGTTGTTTCGATCCAACGATTTTGCCTACGGAGCTTACCTGATGACAGGAACAGGCATCGTGCCTGACTCTGACTTCACGTTGCGGGAAGGTGATGTCATCTCGATTGCGATCGAGGGAATCGGCACGCTACGCAATGAGGTGGAAGTCGTTTAGAGACTCTTTTTCCTAACCTTTTTCGTTTTCTAAATGCGAATGACCTAGGAAAGAAAAAGAAAAAGAGCTTAAATGGACCCCATCCTCGACTCCAACGACGGCCCGTCGGTTTTTCTCAAGTTGCTACCCCAGCCTGCACCGTGACTGCCACATCGCCAAACCGCCGAATTGAGGTGATGGTTGCCCCTGTCATCACGTTCGTCGCCGTCGTTAGCTTGATGTTCATCGCCCGGGTCTACGACGACCTTCCAGTGAAAGCGCCGGAATGCCGCCTGAAATCGACTTTTGGACTCTCCTGCCCCACCTGCGGAGGCACGCGTTCAATGCAGGCGCTGGCTCAAGGAAATCTCGGAAAAGCACTGCAATACAACCCCCTGGTCTTCCTCGGTGTGATCACTTCCTTTCTGTGGCTTTTTTTTGGCATTCGATCTTATGTTCGGGGAAACAAACCGCCCTCTGTGCTCGAGCAAAACCGAAGAATCAAACGCATCACCTGCGTCATTCTTGGACTTCTTCTTATGAACTGGGTCTACCTGATCATTTTCCTGGAATAAATATTGAGCTAACCGACTAGGTCGCCGCCATTACCGGAGCCGGAAACGGCGTCAGGTTGAACGCATTCTCACCCGGAATGGTATAAAAACGGAATTCAACGAGTCGGTATTTGAAGCCAACCACGATTCAAAAAGCCAAACCTATGAGGAGTGAGCTCAGGCAAAAATCGGTAAGATGGCTACTTTGGACTGCTGGCAGGATTCTCACAGGTTAGGAGCCTTTTCTTGTTTCCTGGGCATTTCGCGGCTAAATTCGCTCCCTTTTTCCTCCTAATCAGCCCATCACCATGCCGAAAGTGTATCTCAAAACCTACGGGTGCCAGATGAACGAGCGCGACTCCGAGCAGGTCGCGCAGATGTTCGTCGCACGTGGATTCACGGTCACGCCAGAGCCTGACGACGCCGACGTCATGTTGATGAATACCTGCTCGGTGCGCGATCAGGCCGAGCAGAAGGCCATCGGCCGGATGAATCACCTCGGCAAATACCGGAAAAAGAACCCGAATATCGTCTACGGCTTCATGGGCTGTATGGCGCAAAGCCGCGGGGAGGAATTGCTCAAACAGTCTCCCCACGTTGATCTCGTTGCCGGCACCCAGAAATACCATCGCGTCGTGGAGCACGTCGTTGACCTGATGCGAGCCAAAGAGGAGGCCCAGATGGACGATCTGCGCCGCCCTATTATCGATACCGAGGAGGAAGAAGACTCTCAGAACACGATTCGCGACCACGTGGACAAACAACACGGCGTCAGCGAATTCGTCAGCATCATGCAGGGCTGCAATATGAAGTGCACTTTCTGCATTGTGCCCTACACCCGTGGTGGTGAGCGCGCCCGCCCTATCCAGGACATCGTCGATGAGTGCAAGCGCCTCACCGACCATGGCGTTCGCGAAGTCACCCTGCTCGGACAGATTGTTAACCTCTACGGGCGTCACGAGTTCCCCAAAGTCGACGGTAAGAGCCCCTTTGTACAACTGCTCGAAGCAGTTCACGAAATCGATGACATCAAGCGCATCCGCTTCACCTCCCCTCACCCGATTGGCTACAAAGAAGACGTCATCGAAGCATTCACCTACCTCCCGAAGTTGGTGGATCACGTTCACTTTCCGATGCAGTCGGGGTCCGATCGCATTCTCAAAAAGATGCATCGTCCCTACAAAGCGCAGCGCTTCATCGACATCTGCGACAAGATGAAGGAAGCCCGACCCAACATCGCCATTTCCACAGACATCATCGTCGGATTTCCCGGGGAAACCGAAGAAGACTACCTCGAAACCAGGAAAGCCGTTGAACACGTCCAGTTCGATCAGGCCTTCATTTTCCGCTACTCCAAGCGA
>PKCI01000187.1 GCA_002862135.1 Verrucomicrobiota bacterium
GCGAGTTGGTTGAGCATCTCAACGGTGGCTTCCCAACCGACACAAGAGTCAGTGACGCTGACGCCGTAGTCGAGTGAGTCGAGGTCGGAACTGATCTTCTGGGCGCCTTTGTTGAGGTGGCTCTCGATCATGACCGCTCGGATAGAGGTATCGCCTCCGGCAATCTGTTGGCCAATGGCTTCGCAGACCTTCGGCTGGTTGCGGAAGTCCTTCTCACTGTTAGCGTGGCTGCAATCGATCATGAGAGCGGAGTCCATGTCTCGTCCTTCGAGGGCATGGCGTACCTCGGCGACACTATCGGGACCGAAGTTGGGACCGGTCTTGCCGCCACGGAGAATGATATGACAGGTCCCGTTACCTCTGGTGGCGACGATGGCGCTATCACCGGACTTGGTGACAGAGAGAAAGTGGTGGGGGTGGCTGGCTGATTGGATGGCGTCGATTGCGATCTGGAAGTTGCCGCCGGTGCCGTTCTTAAAACCGACCGGCATGCTGAGACCGGAAGCAAGCTCGCGGTGGAGCTGGCATTCGGTTGTGCGGGCACCGATGGCTCCCCAACTGATGAGATCAGCATAGAACTGCGGGCTTATGGTATCGAGAAATTCGGTGCCGGCAGCGACGCCTTTTTCAGCGATATCACGAAGCAGTGTGCGGGCGATCGTGAGGCCTTCGTTGATGTCGAATGATTCGTCGAGGTGCGGATCGTTGATCAGTCCTTTCCAACCCACTGTGGTCCGGGGCTTCTCAAAGTAGACCCGCATAATTAGCAGCACGTCGTCCTTCACGTCGTCCTTCAGCGTGGCGAGACGATCTGCGTATTCGAGAGCAGCCTCGGTATCGTGAATCGAGCAGGGGCCGACGACGGCGAGGACGCGGTCATCTTTACCGGAGAGCACATCGGCGATTTCCTGGCGGGCTGTTCCCACGACCTCAGCGGCTTCAGGAGAAACCGGCACTTCTTCCATGAGAACGGTTGGGGCGATCAGCTGGCGAAGGCTGTCGATGCGGATATCGTCAAGAGGATTGGACATGGGGCGGGGAATAAGCATCCGAATGCACCTGTGGGAAAGGAAAAAATCGCGTTTTCCCCGCTACGACAGGCATTCCTGATTGAGCCACAGGAATCGTTCCTTTAGCCTTTCCAGCATATGAGTAAGAGAAGGAATCTGCGCAAAGATCCCCGTGACTTCACTGGGGGTGGGATTTTCGGACTTCCGAAAGAGCGCCGTTCGACTGGAAACCTAGAGATCGACAGGAGGGTCAGTTCGCTGGTCGACGAATGGTCCTGTGGCGCCAGCGCCGAACTGGTTCAGGAAATGATCGTCACGGCCTTAAAACTAGGCAAGGATTGTCCACCAGAGGGAGACATGAAGCTCTTCAACCGCGCCCTTAAGGAGATGCGCGAGGCAAGTAAGGTATTCAGCCCCTATGTCGAGGAGCGGAAGATTTCCATCTTTGGTAGCGCCCGAACCAGGCAGGACGAACCGGAGTTCAAAGTGGCTGTCGAATTCGGCCGCCGGATGCGTGAGGCGGGATTCATGGGCATAACCGGTGCCGGTGATGGAATCATGGGCGCTGCCCAGAAAGGCTCCGGCCGCGATAACAGCTTTGGTCTCAATATTAATCTGCCTTTCGAGCAAAGCGCGAACGAGACGATCGATGGCGACGAGAAGCTGATTAACTTTAATTACTTCTTCACCCGCAAGCTGGCTTTCGTGAAGGAAAGTGATGCGCTTGCTGCGTTACCGGGCGGTTTTGGAACGATGGACGAGCTTTTTGAAGCCCTGACCCTGATTCAGACGGGTAAAGCGCAGATCGTGCCGATCGTTCTGCTCGACAGGGAAGGTGGAACCTACTGGAAGACTTGGTTCCAGTTCGTCCAGGATCACTTGTTTCGTCTTGGCCTGATCTCCGAGGGTGACTTCAATCTCTTTAAGATGACGACCGACATGGACGAAGCTGTTGAGGAGGTGATCGGTTTCTATCGGAACTACCATAGCTATCGCTATGTCCACAAAAAACTCGTGATGCGTCTGCAACATCCAGTCACGGATGAAATGCTGACCCGTCTCAACCGGGATTTCAGCGACCTGCTTGATGAGGGGGAGTTCGCTGCCTGCGACGCTCTACCCGAAGAACGGGATGAAGTTCACCTTAAGGACATGCCCCGCCTCATCTGCCGTAAGAAGCGCGGCATCGCCGGCCGCTTTCGTGAACTGATCAATGTAGTCAACCAATACTGATGCCTGACCTCTCCCACGAGCTGTCGCTGGCCGAAGAAGGCTTCCAACGAATCGCCGGTATCGACGAAGCCGGTCGGGGGCCCCTCGCCGGCCCCGTTTCAGTGGCTGCTGTGGTGCTTCCTGAAAATTACTCGCACAGCGTATTAAATGACTCTAAACAATTGAGCGAGAGTCAACGGGACGATTTATATGAGGAGATCACAGGCGATGAACGCATCGATTGGGCATCCGCCTTGGTCGAAGCTCCGGAAATTGACGAAATCAACATTCTAAAGGCCACCTGGGCGGGCATGAGACGCGCCTTTTTGAAGCTGGATCCGACGGCCGACGTTGCTCTGATCGACGGGAAACCGATCAAGGGCTTTCCCACCGAGCACCGGGCGCTCGTGAAAGGTGATTCCCTGAGCCTATCGATCGCCGCTGCCAGTATCATCGCCAAGGTGGAGCGCGATCGGCTCATGATTGAATACGCCGAGAAATACCCTGAATACGGGTTCGAGCGTCATAAAGGCTATGGAACCAAGGCGCACCGTGAGGCATTGAGAGAACACGGTCCGTGCCCGATTCATCGCCGCAGCTTCGCTCCGGTGTCGCAGATGGAATTGGATCTGTCATGAAGTGGCTGCGCCAATGCTGGTATAACATCTTTGATCGGGAGTGCGATCGGCCGATCCAACTGCCGGATTGCAAGCATATTGACGCCGGGGAGTGGAATCGCTGGATCGGCGACACGGGCGAACGCCTCGCACGAAAGTATATCAGCGTGCGCGGGAGCAAGCCGCTCTATCGGAACTTCAAACCCAAACGGGGCGGAGAGGTCGATCTGGTCTATCGGGATGGAGACATCCTGGTGTTTGCTGAGGTGAAAACGAGGACAAGCGAGCAGTTCGGTCGCCCCGCGGATGCGGTAGACCGGCAGAAACAGGCTTTGGTCCAGCGGGGAGCGAACGCTTGGTTAAAAGCGCTCGATCGACCGGAAGTGATTTTCCGGTTCGATATCATCGAAGTCCTCCTGATGGACGGCCAACCACCCGATATCCGGGTTATCGAGGCCGCCTTTACTGCGCCACAGTCAGGATTGGGAATGTGACAAAGCTGGATTGACAATTCTATTCCCTAGGCAATGCCTCGCGCCGCCTCTTTCCTCGCCGCGTCCTGATCAAAGAAGGACTCCATGCGATGATTGAGATCACTGTAAAAAGTTTCAGCAAAGTGTTCGAGCCGATCCGCACGTAGTTTGGCTCGATTGTCCTTCTCCTCGGCGAAGCGGGCCTTCTCCGTCTCGATCCGTTCTTCGAAGGCGGTCTCTAGGTCGATTAGGTTTTCCACAAACTCTTTCGCGGCACGAGAGCTGTCTATACCTTCGTTAACCGCTTTTTCGAGGGGCTTGTTTTGAGTAAGGTGGAGCAACCGTCCCGCCGATAAACTATCCATATATTCGTCGTAGCTTTTGAGCCAGGCTTCGCGCTCACGGGCAAAGCGAACTTCGTCACGGTCAACAAGAGCGTCGTAAGGCCCGGGGCGGGAGAAGAACTTAACCACGAGGGGAATGGTATCCACGAGGAGGAAGAGCGCACAAAGCACCGCATAGGTGATCAGCGCCATCTGGCCGCCTTCGTCGTTTTCCTTGAAGAGATGATGGAGGGCAAGGGACTGAGTCAGGATGTCCTTACGTGGCTCGGCGTTGATGGCATTGATTCGCTCCTGTTCCTGAGTTCCAATAGACACCAGTTCACCTTGGAGACGGCTTACTTCTTCGAGACGGGTGTCGATCTGCGCGGCTATCGTTTCGCGAATCGAGTTCTGCTGCACCACGAACTGGTCCGCCTGTGACTGCTGAACCTGTCGTTTGAGTTCCGCGACGCGCTCGCGCTCGTCCTTGAGACGCTTGGCCTTAGCCGCAGCGATAACGACGAATTCCCCCTTGATGGCGTCTTCAGCGACCTTGATCTCGCTGGAGAGCTCATTGCGCTGCTCGGTAAGGAACTGCAGCACCTCGCCTATGCGGGTTGCCTCATCACGACGCCACGCGAGTTGGTCGGTCTGAATGCTGCGGGCACGAGGCCCGAGTCCTACGATACCGCTGCGCTGGCCGTTCACTTCGTCTTCAAACTCACGCTGCCAGTGGTCGAGTTCATCTTGCAGATTACTATATTTGGCCTGTGTGGTGGCGAACTCCTCATCAATACTGACAATTTTCAGGGTTTGAGCGGCCGTGTCCGCGGCTATGCGGTCTTCCATTTGTGCTCGGAGATCATCGTCTAGAGCAGCAACCGGGTCGGCCTCACCCACGGAAGCGTCTTCGACGAGGAACTCTGCAGAGAAGGTGGCATTGAATTCTTTCCGACGGGTCGCGATTTCGGCCTCAATTTCGTCGATCTTGGTTTCGACGTTTTTCTTCTCCATGTTAGCCGCGACGCGAACCTCCTCGACTTCCTTCTGGCGATCTTCTTCGATGACGCTGGAAATGGTGTCTTTGAAGAGAAGAAGAGTAAGGGGGTGTGAAATGGTAATCCCCATGAGCGCCGCGACAACGATACGCAAGATAAACTGGTTGATCTTGCGAAAGAATCCCTGGTAGGAGCGATAGATCGAAAGAAGTGCCCGGTCGATCGTCATGATGATCAGTCCCCAGGCAAGGGCGACGGGAATGATGACTTTCCAGTTATCGGTTAGGGTGGAAAGGGCGTAAGCGCAGGCGATAAAAGCGAATACGCTGGGAACGAGAACGGTCGCCCCAAAGGCAACATATTTTCGCTGCTCCCATCCGGGGCATTGTTCAAGTGTGTCGGCCCCGGCTCCAGAGAGCCAGAAGAAAAGGTGCTTAATCAGCCCGGAAGAGTTCGGGTTTGATGGTGGGTAGGGTGAAGTATCCATGGCGCGTGTTGAGAGGTGTGATCGGTCAAAAATGCTGCCGCGAAGCTGCTATTAAATAATTAAGAGTTCTTAATTATTTGTAAATCCAAAATTCCCGTGAATGAGGTTAGGCTGGCTGACCCGATGGGGCTAGGGATGGAGAGTTCCCAGAGGGAGAATCAGTCAAGGTGAATTACAATCCCAATGTGATTAATAAACTAGTGAGCGCGCTCTGAATAAAATAATTTTAAATTGATAAAAATTTATAAATTCCGTCAGTCCGACAAATTTATAATTTTATCCACGGATAATCGTGTGCACACGGCTGGACCCAGCGGAGCCACGCCTAGAATTCAGGCCACTGGTGCTTTGGGTAACGCCCACGGAGCTGGGAACGCACGGCTGGATAACTACCGCTCCAGAAACTGGCAAGATCCTCGGTAACTTGAACAGGCCGATGGTTCGGTGCCAGGAGTTCAATGACAACGGTTTGTTTGCCATCACAGACTGTCGGCGAATCGGTCAGGCCAAAGATGTGTTGAATCAAAACGGAGATCTTTGGTTTTTTGCCGGGCGAGTAGTGGACCCGGGTTCGCTTTCCGTTCGAAAGAGTGAGGCTCTCCGGTGCCAGGTGATCGATGATTCCGGCCTGATGTGGTGGGAGCCATTCCTTCACGACCTTGGTGACGGGACGATCCTTAATCTGCTTGTAGCTGGTCGCGCCGGTGCAGATCTGCTCCAACATGAGGAGTCTCGCATCATCATCGATGGAAGAGATTTCATACTCGGAGCAATGCTTCGCGATGAGATTGACCCGGGCAAAGTAGCTTTCCACTTTTTCATCCCAGGCCTTTAGATTGAGTTCACCGGAGTGAACGCGTTGCGCCAGCAGGGTGGCCGCTTCACCGAGCGGAACCTCACCACTGAGACGGGATTCGAGAACGAGGTCGCGAAAGCGTTTTTCACAGCGCGCTTCAACCTTTCGGGTGCGATCATTCCAGCCCGCACCGGCGTGTTCCACGAAATCGTCCGGAAAGGTATTGAGGAGCCAGTCTTCCTCAATCTGAGTGCAAAGCCCAAGCTTCACGGTCACGTCACGGCTCTCGACTTCGATCATCTCTGCGGCGAGAAAGAGGTGAGTTTCCTTGTCCGCAGCGATGCTGTTTTTTTTAATCTGGCCACGACGACCGCCGATCACAGCGCAGGAGAGGGTGTTGGCGTTCTGACGGATGGCGAGACGGTCAGAAAATCCGGAGAGTAGAGTTCGGCCAAGGGTTTCGGCATCGGGCTCCATGTCGCCGCCTGTTATCTCGGACCAGCGAGAACCGATCTGCACGAGCTGATCAGCGATCCTGCCGACATCGCGAGAGGCAGCGGCGTGAATGCCGAGTCGCTCACCGAGATCCTGCCGAAATCCGTTCTGCTTCATCTGGAACCAGGCGCGCAGAAGCGGCTGAAAATCTGAGCTATCGCCGTCGGCAGTGAAATCCTCGGGCATAAGGTGATCCGGCTGTCTCTTTTTGGCGGGGAAAAGAGGACGCGATTGGGTCAGGCCTACGATCAGGGAGACATAACCGAGACACTGGCGCTCCGCCGCCTCGACAAGAATACGGCCATAGCGTGGCGGTACGGGAAGCTGGCTGATTTGCCGTCCGAGTGGAGTGAGTTGCTCCTTCGAATCAAATGCACCAAGCGTTTTGAGCCGTCGGTAGGCTTCCTCAAGGCCGAGCGTGTCCGGATCGTCGAACCAATTGAAATTCCGAGTGTCGCTGATTCCACTCGAACTGAGAATCAACAACGCTTCCGACAGATCCATTCGGTGAATCTCTGCCGGAGTGGCGAGGGCCCGGGACTCGTGTTCCCGCTCGCTCCACAAACGGATCGCAGTTCCCGGTGCGGTTCGACCGGCGCGTCCGGCCCGCTGATCGGCTGAAGCGCGGGAGATCTTCTCGATATGAAGAGTGGTGATGCCACGCCGGTGATCGAATGATGAGCGTCGTTCGAGACCGGAGTCGACGACAAGGGTGACACCATCAATTGTGATGGAAGTTTCGGCGACATTGGTCGCGACAACGATCTTGGGTCGGGAGGAGGAGGAAACAGCAGCGTCCTGCTTGTCGGGAGGAAGTTCTCCGTAGAGCTCGAGAATTTCGAACTGGCTGGCCCAGCTTGCCCTTCGCAGCGTCTGCGCCGTTCTCTGAATTTCGAACCGTCCCGGCATGAACACGAGCACGTGCCCGGGAGCGCTCCCCGCCTTGAGATGTTCTTTAATCGTCCGGGCCGTGTGATCCCACAGTTCACCTTTATGCCGCTCGCGAGGCGGAGCGTAGTTGATCGCGACTGGGAAGGTGCGTCCCTGCGAGACCAGGTGAGAAGTGCCTTCACCGAGGTAATTGGCGAGAGACCCGGCATCAAGAGTCGCGGACATGGCGACGATTTTCAAGTCAGGGCGTTTCGTCCTCTGGAGTTCAAGACAGCGGGCGAGACTAATGTCGGCAAAGAAATGGCGTTCGTGGAATTCGTCGAGGACGACAGCGGCAATGCCCTTTAGGTCTGGCTGTTCGATAAACTTGCGAATGAGGATGCCTTCGGTGACGAAACGGACACGAGTCTTGGCCGAAACAGCGTTCTCAAAACGCACTTGAAATCCGATTTCCTCGCCGAGTTTACTCCCACGCTCCTGTGAGACACGACGTGCCAGCATGCGTGCTGCAATCCGTCGAGGCTGAAGCACATAGATTTCCCCGTCACCACAGAGCCCGGAGTCACGGAGGAACTGGGGGATCTGGGTGGATTTACCCGAGCCGGTCGGCGCTTCGACAACAATGCGCGCGTTGGTTTGAGAGAGGGCAGTTGCCAGAGCGACTTCGAGGCCAAAAATAGGCAAAGAGCGATCGCGATACATGCCAGATGGAGCCGATCACGGGCGCCTTAAGGTGAAAGCACCGAGGTCCCCTTTGTCATTCGAGTAAGAAGCTTTGAACGAGTTGGAATTGACGGTGGCTTTGTGTCCGAAGGTCCCGAAAGGGCCGAGGCTCTTCTTGCCTTCGATCACGTAGGCGCCGCCCTGCTTCCGGCCGGGGAAAGTAACTGAGTAGGTTCCCCGGAAAAGGAGACCCCAGGTCGCCTGATAGCGAAAAGTGTAGTTTCCTTCCTGCGAGGAACGTTTCACGATGGCGCGCAAGTCGCCAGTATGCCCGTTGGTCTTCGTTTTCCATTGGCCTCGCCATGGACCGTAGGGAGCCACAGTCGTGCCGGACTGGTAATCGGCAACGGACTGATCCCATTCCCTTTCGAAGCTGGAACAGTTACAGAGGAAAAGAACCATGCAGGAAGCTAGGAGAATTCGGAGGGAAATCATCGTGGTTGAAATGTTAAGCGAAGCTGGTGCTTGGTCAATCCCGAGAACTCGAGATTCAGAGAGGAATGGTAGGTTTCACGCAACTGTGGATTCTGGAAACAGAACAACCACCCTCCGCCGGGGCTACAATCCGAACGAAGAATAGTTCTCCCTGTGCTCCGACCGGTGGGAAATTATGTGCGATTAGATCCAGTCCTTCCTGACTGGCGAAATCGTCGGGGCGGCATCGCGTTTCACACGGCCTCAGCATGAAACTGCATTTACTATACCGTGCGAGAAAGCAAACCCCGAAAATGGTGGGGTCTTAGTCCTAGCTTTCACGATGATAGGGTCGACCGGAGAATCGGGCCAGCGCATGGAGCGCCGCTTCTGCGTGATGCACTTGTGAGGGGTTTGTGTTTGAAAGGAATTCTGAGAGCCGGAACCGAATACCGAGTAAAGTATTCGGAGCGATTCTTGCAACTGAGCTGAAAAAGGGACGACGAGAGTCCTCGTGGTAAAACGTTGCGTAGAAACGGGTTGGGTGGATCCCAGAGTGATCAATGTTTTTACGGTCGTTGAAATCGTTCCTAAGAATTTGTTGGAGGGCCGTTTGATCTATGCTTTTTGGGCTGCTGAGGGGCTCAAACTTCAAACGCGAGGAATCGGCAGGGGATGGCTTAAGGGTAGCAGCAACCCAAGATTCTGCCCCGAGAGTCTTTCCTATTGAATTGAGGTAGGAAGCAAGGTGGCAACTCCTCGGATACGCTTCGCTGGAGTCAGAAACACTGGTTCCGG
>PKCI01000169.1 GCA_002862135.1 Verrucomicrobiota bacterium
GGCGAGATCTTTGGTGAGATGGGGATGGTGGATGATAAGCCACGTTGTGCAACAGCGATTGCTTCTAAGAAAACTGTCATCCAAGTGATCACGAAAGACGAATTCATCGAATACCTCATGTTGGATGCCGGCCGGCTTTCCGCCTATCTCGGCACTGTGTTTGAAAGACTACGGGTTTCCGATCTCAAGTTGAAGATGGCACCGCAACAAGTAGCGAAATACGGATGCAGCGGCCGGCAAGATCATTCCCTCGAGAATTTGTTTTCTGGTGAGATCAGTGAGAAGGAACGGGAAGAGCCGCATCAAACAATTCGTCTCGTTTCGGCTATTTCCAGCAGTGATTCCCACGGAGTGGTGCTTAAGAAGTTCCCTTTCCGGATCGGACGACTTGATGAGAGTGGCGAAAGCTCCCCGTCCGAAAATAACACCCTCAGTATCCCGGACCAAAAACCTTACCAGATATCACGAAGTCACTGTTCAATCGAAGAACATTCCGGTCGTTACCTCGTCAGGGATCTTGGAAGCACGCTGGGGACTGTCGTAAACGAAAAACGCCTTTCAATAAATCACGAGAACCTTTCCCAGGAATTGGTTCAGGGCGAGAACACGATCGTGCTGGGTCGGGATGACAGTCCGCACATTTTCCGTATCATCGTGACCTGAGCTTTCAAAGCCTCTTTAGCGCGACCACGATATCGGCGTAGCTGTCGTCGAGTGCCCTTGTAACGTTTTCGTCGTGATTAAAGTCATGACACGCCACCAGCTGCAGCTGAGGGGCTGAGTTGATGAGCCGTTTTAACTGCGCTGCTGAATACGTTCGCCCGGTCCAGTGCGTTTCCTGTTTCCGAACCAGGCCGTCGCTGTGAGTGATGCATAGTCGTGAACGAATCTTTTCGGTCCGTTTCTTCGGGTCGGCCGGCCAAGTTCGGGTGTTGCAGACGACCTCGATTCCGTTTCGCTCCTCCACCCAGCGTTCGTGAGTGATCCCGTCGTGGTCGTAGTCGGTGAGGTGAAGCCCGATTATCAGCAGTCCACCCTTCTTCAACGCCTTTACTGACTTTTCGAGGCAGCCGCGGGCGTTCTTCTCGCTCGTGAGATATTTGAAGGTGCTAACGAGACAATGAATCACATCGAACTTCTGCGCCCGAGGAACTGAAAACGATTCCATCCGGTCTTTCCAGAGCTTCGCTTTTAGTCCCATCTGTTTGTGCCTCAGCCAGGCGAATTCCAGCATCGCTTCGCTAGCGTCGAATCCGGCGGATGACCAACCACGCGAAGCAAGCTCTCTCATGACGCGTCCCGTCCCGCAGGCCAGTTCAAGGTTGGAAGGTTGTTTCGTCCCGGTTCCGTGTCGCGAATGCATTGCTTCGATGAAGTCTGCCTCTTCGCCAGTATCGACATCGAAGATGATGTCGTAGTAGAGCGGCGTCTGGTACCAGTCAATTTCGTTAATCTTGTCCATTACGTCGGGGACGGAATTACGAACGAGCGCCTCAAATCTCCGAGCAACTTCCCGGAATGCCAGTTGGCAGCATGAAGGAATCGGAACACATCGGATTCATTGGCGCGAAGGTCAGTCATGGGATTCATCAGATCTACCCACAAATCCACCGGAGGCCCACAAAATTCAGCAGTAAAACAAAGAAGGATACCGATTGATCCTGAGCATATCAAAGCTACCCTCCTCCAGCGCCGAATGATGAACTATCCTGCGTTATTCCTTTCAGCGCTTAAAGATGCGCATCGCTCTGATCTCCGATATCCATGGCAACCAAGTCGCTCTTGAGGCTGTGCTTGCTGACATTGACCTCTATGAGGTCGGTGAGATCGTTTGCCTCGGAGATATTATCGGCTATGGAAGTGATGCAGCGGAATGCCTAGATCTCGTCCGCGATCGCAGCTCAAAGATCCTGATGGGCAACCACGAGGTCTTCACCATTTTTCCATTCAATCCCCGAGACCTAGGGGGCGCTGCTGGCCGTGGAATCGAGCATGCCCGCGAAGTGCTCTCCGAGGAGCAGCTTGACTGGATTGCTCGTCGCCCCATGACCGAAGAGGTCGCTGGAGCCACCCTGGTGCACGCCTCGCTCAATAATCCGGAAGAGTTCTACCACGTGCTCAAGCTCCGCCACGCCAAGAAACACTTCCAACATCAGGACGCGCCGCTCTGCTTCAACGGTCACACCCATAATCCCATAATTTTCGAGAAGGGCGAGAATTGGATCGAATCGTGTAAGCCGCCGGACGGCTTCATCTCGCTCAACCCTCGTTCGAAATATCTCATCAACGTCGGGTCAGTTGGTCAGCCCCGTGACGATAATCCCTCTGCCTGCTATGTCATCTTTGACACCGACAAATACGCCATTTCATTCGAGCGCGTCGAATATGACGTGGGGAAAGCGCAAAAACGGTTCGAAGAAGCCAAGATGCACCCCAGCGTGATCAAGCGAATTGCTAAAGGGCACTGATCCAGGGCCAACAGAGCTCTGCCTTCACTTTTTTTCAAAACCAGGCGAAACAGCCGCCGAGCGGGAACATGATCGGCGGTGATCGCGCCGACCATAGGGACAGCACCGGTCCTATTGATCTGATTCTTCCGGATGTCCTATTAGTGACAGATCGATATTTTCCGATGGGTCCGAGCGGCTTTCCAGACTTTGCAGAGCAAAGAGGTTCGTCGAGCTGAACTCAAGACCTGAAAAAACGGTCCGTGCCACTATGGTTTCTGACTGAGTTGAGGTTTGGTTTTCAACCCGCCCGAAATTAGGAGCAACCGCTTGCACGTGGAAACGAGGAAGCGTAAGATCCCCTTCTCCGTCGCCGGTCGCGGTCCGGAAATCCCAAGACGGGGCTGTAGCTCAGTGGTTAGAGCAGGGGACTCATAATCCCTTGGTCGTCGGTTCAAGTCCGACCGGCCCTATTTTGCAGGCATTTTCATGCTTCCACTTTCCTGCCGCCTTCTGCTTTGGTCGGGACGTAATCAATCTTCATGCAGTTCCAGGTTGTCTGGTTTAAGAAAGACCTCAGGATCTCGGATCACCGACCACTGGTTAATGCCGCGGAAAATGGTCCCGTTCTCGCTCTTTACGTTTATGAGAACCGGTTGCTGGGGGCAGAGGACTTTTCCGGCAGGCATCTAAAGTTTCTCAACGAATGTATCGCTGAACTTCAGGCAGGCCTCAAGTCGCTCGGCGGAGAGCTGACCCTTCATCGTGGTGAGGTGATTGATTCGCTCCAGGCGATTCTTCAAGAAGTGGGCAGCTTTCATCTCTGGAGCCACGAGGAAACCGGGAATGATCTCAGCTATCAGCGAGATATCGAAATCGGAAAATGGTGCGAGGCTAACGGGGTTCTCTGGACAGAGATTCCCCAGGTTGGGGTGGTGCGTCGGCTGGAGAACCGTGATGGCTGGTCCGCCCGGTGGAATTCGCGTATGAGCGAACCGCTCACCCCCTGCCCGTCTCCCGACGAGATTGAATTCTTCGCACCCAAGATTCCTGGAGACCTCCTCCAAGACACGGAAATGCTGGCGTTCCCGGAAGCGACCGGAACTCTTGATCTCCAGCGAGGCGGAAGATCGCATGCCTTGAGATTGCAGGAGTCGTTCCTGGAATCTCGCGGTCAGCACTACCAGAAAGAGATGTCGAGTCCGCTTTCAGCGGAGTCTGCCTGCAGTCGCTTGAGCCCCTACCTCGCTTTCGGTTGTGTTTCGATGCGAGAGCTCTACCAGACCGCCCGAGACTATCGGACCGAGCTTTATGAGCTAAAGAAAGAAGGCGAGACGATCGCACCGGGATGGCTCGGAAGCCTGAAATCCTACCTTGGACGACTGCGGTGGCATTGTCACTTCATGCAAAAGCTGGAGGATGAGCCCTCAATCGAGTTTCGCAACTTTTCAAGATCCTGCGACGGGCTCCGTGAGAACGAGTGGAACCAGGAATGGCACGAAGCCTGGTGCGAAGGGCGCACTGGCTATCCCATGATCGATGCTGCGATGCGCTACCTCCAGCACACTGGATGGATCAATTTTCGAATGCGGGCTATGTTAGTGTCATTCTCGTCCTACCATCTCTGGAATCACTGGAAGAAACCAGCCCACCACCTCGCCAGGCTCTTCACGGACTACGAGCCAGGTATTCACTACAGCCAGATCCAGATGCAGAGCGGCGTCACCGGGATCAACACCGTGAGGATCTACTCGCCGATCAAGCAGGCAGAGGACCAGGATCCGAGTGGAGACTTCATTCGCCGGTGGGTCCCGGAACTGGAGGGAGTTCCGGTGCCGTTGCTTCTCAAACCCGAAACGCTGACTTTCATGGAGCAGTCTCTCTACGGTTGCCGGATCGGGAAGGACTATCCCGCCCCAATCGTTGATCATTCCAGCGCCTACCACGGTGCGAGGACACGGATGTATCAGCTCAGAGGAAGCCGGAAGTCTCGGGAGGAAGCCGCTCATATCCAAGCCAAGCATGGTTCACGGAAGCGAGGTTCGCGATCATGGCGATAGTGCTGGCGTGTTGGGACCGAAGGCTGCAATATGCCCACTTTCGACACAAGAACCTAGCCGTGGGTGCGGCTGAGGCAGGGATGCGTCTCTACGAAAATGGAGATATTTTTTCCTGATCAGGCTGTGCAAATCTTCTTGCTGATCCTAGCATCCCGCGGCATAGGATGTAATATGTTGAAATCTCTTATTATTTCTGCCGCCGCACTGGTTGGGATCACCTTCTCGGCCGTGGCTGAGGAGCGTCCCAACGTGCTCTTTGTCTTCTCTGACGATCACGCCCCCCATGCCATTGGCGCCTACAATGGATGGCTCAAACCGGTAAACCCCACTCCGGAAATCGATAAGCTCGCTGCCCAGGGCATGGTGTTCGAGAACAGCTTCTGCACGAATTCGATCTGCGGCCCCAGCCGTGCTGTGATTCAGACTGGAAAACACAGTCACAAGAACGGATTCATGAATAACGGGAACACCTTCGACTGGAATCAACAGACCTTCCCGAAGTTGCTCCAGAAGGCTGGCTACCAGACCGCTATCTATGGCAAGTCTCACCTAAAGGGGCATCCGCAGGGCTACGACGACTGGAAAGTGCTTCCCGGCCAAGGCCTCTACTATAATCCTGACCTGATCACACCTGATGGTAAAGTGATGATCGAGGGTCACTGCACGGACGTGGTCACTGACCTCGCTGTTGAATGGCTTAAGGAAAAGCGCACCGACGATAAGCCTTTCATGTTGATGGTTCAGCATAAAGCGCCGCACCGCAACTGGATGCCGGCCGAGCGTCACCTCAACCTTTACGATGAAGTGGATATGCCAGAGCCTGCCACGCTCTTCGACACCTACGAGACCAAGGCACCTGGTGCCCGTCACCAGGAGCTCGAGATCGATCGTCATATGGACATCAACTATGACCTCTTCCTCGACCTCACACCTGACTTCACCCAGGAAGCATCGCAAAAGCGGCAAGACAAATCAGCATGGAATAACATGAAGCGGATGACCGAGAGCCAACTCAATGCCTGGTTCGCGGCTTACAAGCCCAAGGATGGAGCATTTCACAAGGCCAACCTCATTGGCAAAGATCTTGTTCGCTGGAAATATCAGCGCTACGCCAAGAACTACCTTCGTACTGTAAGAGGCGTCGATGAAAGTGTTGGGACCCTGATGGCGACCCTCGAAGAACTCGGTCTCGATGAAAACACTGTCGTAATTTATTCGTCCGATCAGGGCTTCTACATCGGGGATCACGGTTGGTACGATAAACGCTGGATGTATGAGGAATCTCTCAAGATGCCTCTCATCGTGAAGTGGCCCGGTGTGACTGAAGCCGGCTCCCGCAACACTGACCTCGTTCAGAACCTCGACTATGCTTCTACCTTCCTCGAAATGGCTGGAGCCAAGATTCCAAGCGATCTTCAGGGCAAGTCACTCGTTCCTCTACTAAGGGGCGAAGGCGACGGAGACTTCCGTGAAGCGATCTACTATCACTACTACGAGTATCCCAGCGTTCACATGGTGCCCCGACAGTACGGGATTCGCACGGATCGCTACAAGCTGATCCACTATTACCAGTTCGATGAGTGGGAGATGTATGACCTCCAACAAGACCCTGACGAGCTCACCAACATATACGAAACAGCCAGCCCTGAACTCGTTTCCACAATGAAGCAGAAGCTCGAAGACCTTCGCGAGCACTACGACGACGACAGCGATGTGTCTGAGCTTCCTCTTGAGAAGCAGAAAGAGTTCTGGCCGGGAGACCGCTAGGTTCGCGGAGCGACCAAACTTCTTATGGGTGTTACCCTAGCCGCTCGCCCTAACCTCCTACGGAATACGCAGAACTTCCTCGGCTGCCCAGTATCCGCCCATGCCGTGAACTCCGGCTCCGGGCGGGGTTGAGGAAGAGCAGAGAAAGATGTCCTTTGCGGGTGTGGTATGAGGACGAAGTCGGGCCACCGGACGGGTCACGACCTGGCGCCAGTCGGAGACTCCGCCGAGAATATCACCGCCGATGAGATTCGGGTTATAGGCCTGATAGTCGGCGCAGTTCATGGTGTGACGTCCGAGGACGCAGTCCTTGAAGCCAGGCGCAAAACGTTCAATCTGCCCCTCCATTGCTTCGGTCATATCGACCGTGGAACCTTTTGGAACATGACAGTAGGCCCAAAAGGTGTGCTTGCCCTCGGGAGCGCGAGTGGGATCACACAAGCTTTGCTGAGCCGCAAGGACAAAGGGCCGTTCGCTGTGAACCCCCTCCCACATTTCACGCTCTGACTGGGCAACCTCATCAATCGTTCCGCCGATGTGAACGGTGCCAGCACGTCGACAGTCAGGATTAGTCCACGGCACGGGTTCGCTCATCGCGTAGTCGATCTTGAAAATGCCGGCACCATGGCGATAGCGTCGAAGGCGCTCCGCATAGTTGACCGGCAGTCGGTTCCCGGAAATATCCGCGAGCGCTGAGGGCGAGGTATCAAAGATGTAGGCGTCAGCAGTAGGAAGCGCTTCAATGTCAGTGACCGTCCGACCGGTTTCCAACTTGGCACCGAGAGACTCAAGATAACCGATCAACGCGTCAGTAATTCGCTGGGAGCCCCCCTTTGCGACCGGCCACCCGTAAGCGTGGCCCACCAGCATCAGCATCAGTCCAATCGCATTGGTCGCTATGATACGGTCCAATGGCAGGATGGAGTGGGCCGCATTGCCAGCCAGCAGCGCCCTAGCCTTCTCGTCAGGAAACCAAGCTCGGGCAGCGTCCAGGGAGGCGGGAAAAGCTTTCAGTCCAAAGCGTCCCACAAGGAATGGATTCTTCGGCGGTTGTGGCGCCGCTAGCAGATCCCGGATGAGATCGTAAGCTTCCCCAAAAAACGGCAGAAAGAGCCTCCGGTAGGCTTCCCGTGTTTCGGGATCAAATTGGGCCGCGGTTTCCTCGATCGATCGATGGAGAATCACAGCGTCGCCGTCGTCGAGAGCGTGAGCGAGCGGCAATTCCGGGTGAATCCACTCGAGGCCGTATTTTTTCAGCGGTAGCGAACTGAGGAACGGCGAGGCCAGCCCCATGGGGTGAATTGCTGAACAGACGTCATGATGATACCCCGGAAGGGTCAATTGCGCTGTTCGGGTGCCGCCGCCGGGCTGATCATGCCCCTCGATAATCAGGACCGATTGCCCCTCCTGCGCAAGGCGCGCCGCAGCAGCGAGACCGTTTGGCCCTGCACCAATAACGACAGCATCGTATTCTTTGCCCATCTCTCTAGGGAATTAGCAGTGTTCCTGCCAAAATCAAAGGCCGCCACCGGAACAATTTCGCTCCGATGGTGGCCTTAAAGTCGATTTCCAAACCAATCAGAGCTGACCGCAATCAGCCACGATCACCTCCTTGGAGGTACGACCGCTGCGACTGCCAAGCTCTTCGAGCTTCTGAACCACATCCATACCTTCGACCACACTGCCAAAAACCGTATGATTTCCGTCGAGCCACTCAGTCTTAACAGTGCAGATGAAGAACTGGGAGCCGTTGGTATTCGGGCCGGCGTTCGCCATGGAGAGGATGCCGGGGCCGGTGTGTTTCAGTTCGAAGTTTTCGTCGTTGAAACGGCGGCCGTAGATCGACTGACCTCCGGTGCCGTCGCCATTGGTGATGTCACCCCCCTGGCACATAAATTCTGGAATTACCCGGTGGAACGGGCTGCCCTTGTAGCTCATCCCCATTTTTTCACCGGTGCAAAGTGCACGGAAGTTCTCGGCAGTTTTCGGGACCACGTCGCTGCGCAGTTCCATGACAATGCGGCCCACGGGCTCGCCATCCGCTTCCATGTCGAAAAACACGCGCGGCAAATCGGTTGATTCTTCACTCATCAATGTATAAAAAATTCTAACTGGTTGCTACTTAACGCGCTCAATAGATTTTATGACTACGTTTACGGTGGGAACATCCTTCATTGGTCGCTCCATGGTTTGATTGCCCATGCGAGCATATAAGCCCTGGGTTCCTGTCGCCACATCAGCGATCTTGTCAACGACGTTAAGACCCGCAACGACCTCACCGAACACAGCATACCCCCAGCCATCGAAGGAAGGGAAGTCCAGATTATCATTTTCACCGTCGTTGATGAAAAACTGGGAGGTGGCGCTGTGCGGATCACTAGTTCGAGCCATGGCGATCGATCCCCGTTTGTTCTTTAGCCCGTTTTTGGCCTCGTTTTCAATTGGATCTTTTACGGCTTTCTGTTCAATCCTGCCGTCCTCCTGTAGTTCAAACCCGCCTCCCTGGACCATGAATCCTTCGATCACGCGGTGAAATACTGTGTTGGAGTAGAAGCCATCATCCACATAGCTCAGGAAGTTGGCGACGGTTTTGGGAGCTTTCTCCTCATTGAGCTCCAGCGTTATATCACCGAGGTTGGTGTGAATCACCACCTTGGGTCCAGCATAGGCGGAAATCGAGAAACCGAGCGCGATAGCGCCGGCCAGCAGGGTCATTTTGATCAATTTCATAATCTGGTTCAGAAACACGGCCCAACACGGGGAAAACGGACCGAAATTAACGTCCGCGATAGGCGAAATGAAGTCAACCACGGAAGGCCTG
>PKCI01000093.1 GCA_002862135.1 Verrucomicrobiota bacterium
GTCTGTTTTTGTCTGAACTAGCCAGGTGAGGTAGCCGTCTTTCCCCGGATCCCTAGAGAAATATCTCGTCCCTTTTACCCAATTTAGGGTAATGGCTGCGCTATTGCGGTCCTGCCATTTGGAGCTGTCTTTCGTGTCATCTACAGCTTTTTTCTCTCCGTGATTACGGAAAACTGTCGTCAGTGAACAATTCCAAGAAGGCGACAATGGGTAGGCTGTAGTTGGGGACGAGCAGTGAGAATCAGCGGAACCGGATCACCCTTGAGTGGCACTCGCTGTTCAGTGATGATCCCTACTTCTTTTGGAGCGGTAGGGAGCAATGGGGGAAAACATTCACGCAAACTCTCCATTTTCCTATGCCGGAATCAGGACCCACTTTTAATCAGAAGATGAAATATTCTTGGCTAATCGTTTGATTGGTTTCAAAACAACGGTTTTCAACACCCTAAACCCCTATGAGTCGCTTCATTCCCTTACTCGTTCTCATCCTGGGGGTGGCCTCTCCGGCCGTCTCAGAAGATAAACCAAACATTCTCTTCATCTCTGTCGATGATCTGGCCGCTTCCCTCGGATGCTATGGCGATCTCATTGCAAAAACGCCCCATATTGACCGCCTCGCTGCCACCGGAGTTCGATTCGATCGTGCCTACAACCAACTGCCGCTCTGCAATCCTACCCGCGCAAGCGTTATGACCGGCATGCGTCCGGACCGCATCAAGGTCTATGATCTTGACCGCCACTTCCGCGACGAGGTGCCAGACGCTGTCACTCTTTCCCAGCAATTCATGAAGTCCGGCTACTTCGCTGCCCGTGTCGGAAAAATCTATCACTACAACGTCCCTGCAAGTATCGGCACCGACGGTTTTGACGATCCCCCCTCATGGCTGCTCACGGTCAACCCCAAGGGGCGCGACAAAGATGAGGAGGATCTCATTTTCAATGCCGAACCCCACCGCAAAATCAGCGCAGCACTCAGTTGGCTCGCAGCCGAAGGCACAGACGAAGAGCAGACCGACGGCATGATCACCACTGAAGCAATCAAAATCATGAAGGAGAAAAAAGACGAACCATTCTTCCTCGGGGTCGGCTTCTTTCGACCGCATACGCCCTACGTCGCGCCAAAGAAATACTTCAACATGTATCCCATCGAGGAGATGCGCCTCCCCTACGCGCCCGTCGGTGACCGAGACGACATTCCTACAGCCGCTTTCGCCCACAACTGCCCCATCCCCAACTACAACCTGGAGCGGGATATCCTCCTCGGAGCCCTGCAATCCTACTACGCCTGTGTTTCATTCGTTGATGCTCAAGTGGGACGTTTATTAGACGCCTTGGATGACCTCGGGATTGCCGACAACACCATCGTCGTTTTCTGGAGTGATCATGGCTACCACCTCGGAGAGCACAACGGCATCTGGCAAAAACGAACCCTTTTCGAACAGGGCGCCCGCTCACCCCTCATCATCCGCGACCCGAAAGCCGCCGGCAACGGGACGGCCAGCCCGCGCGTTGTCGAGTTCATCGATATTTATCCAACCTTGACCGAAGCAGCGGGAATCGAAACCCCGTCCGACCTTGATGGAAAGAGCCTCGCACCTCTATTACAAAATCCTATCGTCGAATGGAACGGTCATGCCATCACCCAGATATTGCGCCCAGCCGACGACCGCCTCGAAACAGCCGTGATGGGTTGCAGTATCCGGACCGACCGCTGGCGTTACACCGAATGGGCCGAGGGAGCCTCTGGTATCGAACTGTACGACCATTGGGCCGACCCCATGGAATTCAACAACCTAGCCTCGAACCCGACTAAGAAAAACCAGACCGTCATCGACCGACTCCAACCCCTCTTGAGAGCTAAGGCCAGCGGTAAGATCCCGACAACGCCATTCAATCCACCGCGTCTTTAGGTAAAGCCTACTAGGGCACGCCCGTCGGTGAAGACGACACCGGGCGAATTAACAGTGACGGACGCATCGAATTCCGGCCGTCGCGATCGATCGTGGAATTGTAGTCACCGCCAGCCGGTGTTACTAGGTAGCTGCCGGAACGCGCCAGGCGAGGCAGTTGGGACAACCCGACAGAACCGGCCGGAGCCAGCTCCTTTTTTCTAGCTGCGGCCGCAACCCGGTTTTCAGACTTCGACTTGGTGAATCTCGATTCGTCGAGGCGGATATCCTCCGAAGGCTTCCAGTCATCATTGATCTTAACCGCCATCGGCAGCATCATGCGCTCGTCAATCGTGTCGATCGGCAGGGAGTTGTCCATGCTCTGCTCATCCACCAGGCGCTTCGGCGTCACGCACAGCTTCTCAGATTGACGATAGATAAAATCAGCTTCAAATACCTCCTGTTCCGGCCAGACTTCGCCCTCAAACTTGGCAGTCATGCGGACGGTCGCTTCGTGAATGTCCTCATCGGGAAGCTGCGCTGCCTCGGGAAGTGTAACAAGTGCGGACTGGAGTTCAGGCACGGATTCTGGAACAATTTCGACGATCTCGGCCGATGCGACCTGTATGGTAGGTTCTGAGCGAGACATCAACACAACCGAACCCTCCAGTCCCGGAATCTTAGGATTGGTCGCTTCGGCGAGTTCGATTTCCATCTCCGACTCTTCGACAAAGAAAGCTTCCCGAATCACCTTGCCGTATTCAGGTAGCTCTGACATGGCAGCCTCCGCAAGAAGCGTCAGCTCATTGGGAAATTTCTGACGGGACACAAAGATCACCCAGCGCATCGTGCGGACATCACCGTCGGATGCTCTCACCGCGGAAACGAGAAGATCGCGACGGCAACCGGGATTTTTCTGCAGTGTAGCAATATAAAGAGGAAGCAGATTACAGGGCTCTACCTGGACTCTGTCTTCGAAAATCTGGACGGCTGACCTGCAATCCACGACGAACTCGGAAGCATAACTTTGGGACACAGAAATGGCGAGAAAACAGGAGAGGATCACCACAAATGCGAGCTTCATAACGAACGGGGCTGAAGTGGAGCGGGTAGAGGGAATCGAACCCTCATAACTAGCTTGGAAGGCTAGGGCTTTACCATTAAGCTATACCCGCACTCGCATACGATCCGCGAAGTTTATAAAATTTCAAACAACTTCTATAATTGCTAAAATTGAAGCAAACTAAGTAAACTGGCGCCATCGCAGGCGGCCATAGGCCGCAGAGGGAGGTGAATTTAACGACTAGTTCAAGAATGCCAACCCCAATTTTCCACAAATCTTCACCTTCCCCCGCCTTCAGGTGAAATTTCCGCTCCAAGGACTCGATTTTGCGCTGCGGCGCTGCCCACTCTTCCTGCCCGCAATCGGAGCGGTGATGGGTATCGTGACGGGCGATTCCGGGACTTGGATTGGGCTGGTCCCTTTTATGGTCCTGCTCGCCATCGCCGCCTTGATGGTTCGCAAAAGGAACCTCCCCGGATGGGAGATTTACCTTCTAACCACAGTATGCCTCTTTGTGTTCGCCAGCCAGCAAGCCCAGGAAGTCCGACACATAGATGAGTTCCCGCTCAAAGAGTCTCTCAGCAGAAAAGATTCCGTTGAAGTTGCCGGCTCAGGCTGGATCCGGTCAGTGAACCCCTCATCCTCGCGATCGCTCCGTGCCGTTCTGCAACTGGAAGAGCTGACCGTCGCCGGACATCCTATCGCAACTGATCACTGCGTGCCGGTATGGATTCAATCGCCACCCAAAGGCATGACTTATGGTTCATTGCTGGAATTCACCGGACTGCTTAAACCGCTCGACCGGGCTCGCTCTCCGGGTGGATTTGATCCGGCGGAGTTTTACTACCGCCACTACAGCAGTCCCGCCCAACTCGAGATCCGCAGCGGTGACGCCTGCAGAAAGGTGGAGGTCTTCCGCGGCTCGCGCCTCGTCGCGGGATCAAAGCGTCTTCGCAGCCATCTAGAATCAACCCTGATCGACGGCCTTTCCCCAGAAGACGAGCCCTACGCCCGCCTCATTGCTGCCATGACCCTCGGTGCCCGCGAGAACTCGCCCGAGGAACTCGAAGACTGGTATCGTCGCAGCGGCACGATGCACCTCTTCGCGGTCTCTGGACTGCACGTCGGAATCATCGGTGGCACGCTGCTCTTCGTCGCCCTGTTGGTTCGCCTGCCGAAACGCTGGGCCGTTTTGATCATTATTCCGCTGGTGCTCTTCTACGCAGTTTTGACCGGCTTGAGACCTTCTGCGGTTCGCGCCGCCATCATGCTTTCCATTGTTCTCGCCAGCTTTGCGGTGAAGGAGCAGCCACGTCTCCTCAACAGCCTCTCGCTGGCAGCCCTTCTTCTGCTAGCCTTCAATCCTCAACAGTTGTTCCTACCGGGGTTCCAGCTCTCCTTTGCGGTGCTCTTCACGATAATTACTCTTGGCGATCTCACGCGGCAATGGCTAGCCGGCCCCTGGCTTTCGGATCCGTTCATTCCGAAGAAACTGCTCAGTCCGGCACGCCGTTTCAAAGATCGCTTCGTCGGAACGACCGCAGCTGCTCTGGCCGTTTCCATGGTCGCCTGGACCGGGTCCGCGCTGCCGCTGTCGTGGCATTTTCAAAGTGTCGCCCCGGTCGGGATCCTGGCAAATCTCATCATGGTGCCGACCGCATGGATCCTGGTGAACCTCGCGGTCGCTTCGTTTGCATGCTTCGGACTGCATCTCACTTGGCTCGGCAATGCCCTCCATGGGATGAACCTTGGCGTCGCCTCAGTGCTCACCGCCATGGCTCAGTTCTTCGCCACTCTTCCCGGAGCCCACCTCCACACCGGTAAAGCAGAAACACCAGCGGAATCAGAAATCATCACGTTCGACGTCATGGGACAGCGGGGCGATTTCGCCAGCCTGCTCACGATCCACGATTCCAGCTCGCATTGGATGATTGATTGCGGCAGCAACGCTACCTACCGCTACGAATTACTGCCCTTGCTGAGACATCGGGGTATCAATCATCTCGATGGGCTCTTTCTCAGCCACGGCGATCAAGGACACATGGGAGCAGCACCGCTCGTCTTAACCCAACTGCACCCGCCGCTGCTCTTTGAATCACGCGCGAAAAATCGGGCTGCCGCTTACCCTGATACGGTCGCGCTGGCGGACTCCCTTGGTATCCAACGGCACTCCCTTTCCAAAGGGAACAGGCTAACACTATCCGACAACGTGAAGTGCGAAGTTCTCGCGCCTTTCCTGAATTCGGAAGAACGATTCGCTGATGACCGGGCCCTGGTTTTGAAACTGACTTCGGGAGACTGGTCCATCCTTATCTCTTCCGACGCGGGCTTCGAAACCGAGAAACGCCTGCTCGAATCCGATGCCCTGCTCGACTCAGACATCTGGATTAGAGGGCAGCATCGCAGTTCCCCCTCCGGGCTGCCCGCTTTCGTCAAAGCAGTCAGTCCCCGCGCTGTGATCTCTTCCCGTTCAGACTTTCCCGTTTCGGAACAGATTTCCAGCGACCTGATCGAACAACTTGAATCCATGAGAATCCCGATTCTCCCCCTTGATAGCACCGGGGTGATCACGCTGCGGATTCTTCCCGATTCCGTCGAAATAGCACCGTTCGCCGCCCCGGAAGCAGCCATTTCACTGCGGCTGAAATGATACTGAACCTGGTTTTCTAAAATTATTTCACCCAAGAAAAACCGCTCCAAAACCGTCTCTAACCCGTGAATACCCTTGTGTCTGGCTTTCCTCACCTCGAATGGAGCGAGCCCGGATGGCAAAAAAAATTAGGTGGGGATTCGAAACGATGGTAATTTACCGTACACCACCATTCGGTGGTTTTGGTTTAATTGGGAACCGACTCTTTCATGAGATCCTCCTGGCTCATGCGCCTCCTCAGTGTGAATTTTCCCCTCCTCGCGGTGGGTAGCCTTACTGTATTTCCCTTGGCAAGCTGCACCACGACCTCCGGTCTTTCCTCCTCCTCCGACGCAGATGGCAGTCAGACCGCCAGCGTGGAACTCGGAGAAACCCCGGATTCCCCTCGCGCTGACAAGCCCGTGGAAGTCATTGCCGGAGCGCCACGAGAGATCACCGAGATGATGGCCCAGGACCGCCCGGCCCTGCATCGTCAGACCAAGCCGCCGATCACTCTGGCCTCCGTGCCTACGACTTCAGTTTCCCACATGCCCACCAACCAGATCATGATGGTGCGCACGACCGCCTATTCTCACCTCCAGGCCGACAGCCTTCCCTACGGTAAGAAGAGCGCTGCCGGAACTGACCTCAAATACGGTTCCCAGATCCGCAGCGCCGCGGCCGATTGGTCCAAGTATCCCATGGGGACCACGTTCAAGATTGAAGGTCTTCCCTACACTTATGTGATCGATGACTACGGCAGCGCACTTTGCGGAACTGAAACTATCGACATCTACAAACCCAATCTTTCCAAGATCGATCACTGGGGCGTTCGCAACGTTCCGATTCGGGTTCTCAAATGGGGATCTTTCGAAGAAAGTGCTCGCATCCTAGAGACCCGCACGCACGTCAAGCACGCTCATCATGTGCGCAAGATGCTCAGCGAGATCGAGAAGAAAAGCCGCTCCGGTTACCCCACAGGAACCAGCGGCGGTAACGCCTGATTTCTTTTGCTTGATCAGCCTTCCTCCGCGATACCTTCCGTATGACCAGAGCGGAACGCGCGGCACACATAGCCTCCCGGCTTGAGGAACTCTATCCCGAGACTCCCATCCCTCTCGATCACAAGGATCCTTATACCCTGCTGGTCGCGGTGCTTCTCTCGGCCCAGTGCACCGACGAACGGGTCAACAAGATCACACCCGGCCTCTTCGAAGTCGCCGAGACACCCGAAGCGATGGCCGAGGTGCCGGTGGACACCATCCGCGAAATCATCAAGCCCTGCGGGCTTTCGCCGCGGAAGTCCGTCGCCATCTCGGAACTCTCGAAAATCCTCGTTGAGCAATACGGTGGAGAAGTCCCCGCTGACATAGAAGCCCTCGAAGCTCTGCCCGGAGTCGGGCATAAAACCGCGTCAGTCGTCATGAGCCAGGCCTTTGGTGTGCCCGCCTTTCCGGTGGACACGCACATTCACCGCTTGGCCCAGCGCTGGAAGCTCACGAACGGCAAAAACGTCGTTCAAACCGAGAAGGACCTGAAGCGGGCCTTTCCCGAGGACAGCTGGAATAAGCTCCATCTCCAGATCATCTTTTACGGCCGCGAATACTGCAGCGCCCGCGGCTGCGACGGCACGGTCTGCGAACTCTGTCGCGAACTTTTTCCCGACCGGAAGCGCGCTGTTAAAACGAAGAAATAATGCTGGCTCCACTTCCCATCAGTCGCAGCAACGCCGTCAAATCCCGTTGCAAGAGCGGTCGCCGTCGTTACAGTGGCCGCCGAAACACAAGCGAATCTCAACGCTTCCAATTTTCACATGAGCGAAAACATTAACAAGATCGTGGTGGCCTACTCTGGTGGCCTTGATACTTCTGTCCTCGTCACTTGGCTGAAGGACACCTACCAGGCTGAAATCATCGCCTACTGTGCCGACGTCGGTCAGCAGGAAGAGCTCGACGGCCTCGAGGAAAAAGCGCTCGCGACCGGTGCCTCCGCATGCATCATCGATGACCTCAAGGCGACGTTTGCCGCCGACTTCATCTACCCGATGATCCAGGCAGGTGCTATCTACGAAGGCCAGTATCTTCTCGGTACTTCCATCGCCCGCCCCTGTATCTCCGAAGGCATGGTGCGAGTCGCTCGCGAATATGGTGCCGACGCCATTGCCCATGGCGCGACAGGTAAAGGTAACGACCAGGTTCGCTTCGAACTTTCCACCGCATCTCTCGCGCCTGACATCGAGATGATTGCTCCGTGGCGCCAGCAGCGTTTCCGCGACCAGTTTCCCGGTCGTGCCGAAATGATCGAATACGCTGCCGAGCACAATATCCCGGTGCAGGCCTCCGCCAAGAAGTCCTACTCCATGGACCGCAACCTTCTTCACATCAGCTTTGAAAGCGGTGTGCTCGAAGATGTGTGGTACGACGCCTCCGGCGAAGCCGACCGCGACATGTATGTTCTTTCCGTTTCCCCCGAGGAGGCACCCGACCAGCCCGAGTATGTCCAACTGCTCTTCAAAGAAGGTAACTGCGTTGGTCTCGCTCTCGAAGGCCTCGACGACGTTCTCACCGATCTCGGTGACGTGAGCAAAGAGAGTACGAAGGGTGAGTATGCCCTGTTGAATCCTTACGGCGTCATGCGCGTGCTCAACTATCTCGGTGGCAAACACGGCATCGGCCGAATCGATATGGTCGAGAACCGCTTCGTCGGCATGAAGAGCCGCGGCATCTATGAAACACCGGGCGGAACCATCCTGCTCGACGCTCACCGCCAGATGGAGAGCCTGACCATGGACCGTGAAGTAATGCACATCCGCGACGGCCTTATCCCCAAATACGCTCAGCTAGTCTACAACGGTTTCTGGTTTGCTCCGGAGCGTGACGCCATCCAAGCGCTTGTGACCGAGTCACAAAAAACCGTCTCCGGAGAAGTGCGTCTCAAGCTTTACAAGGGCAACATCATCACCGCCGGTCGCCGCTCCTCTCTCAGTCTTTACGACGAGGATGTGGCTACCATGGAAGGCGGCGCCGAGCATGCCTACAACCAGGATGATGCTTCCGGCTTCATTCGCCTCAACGCGCTTCGACTGAAGAGCGAAGCGACCCGTCGCATTTCCCGGGGAAATTGACCGGAAGCTGGCTCATTTTCCGAAATCTCACAACGTCGGTTTATCGGCCTGCGGGGTTTTTTCGTACGGTTAGATTTCGTTCAGGGCCCGTTCACTCGTTTCGAAATATTCTTCGTCGGAGATCAGACCCTTTCCCCGAGTTCCTTAACCTTGTTGAGGCGGGCGATGACTGTTTAGCCAGATAAGGCAATTCCGTCGGTTCACGTGTTGGGCTTTCCAATTCACTCCCAAGACTAACTATCCCATTGGCGAGCCGGTTCATACCGATGCCATTAGGGACAGCGATAATGAAGGCGATCCACCACTTCACTTTGCCCAAGCGTCACCAAGGCAAGTAGGCTGCTTCACGCGACGAGATGAACAGACCAGTCATAGTTTCT
>PKCI01000005.1 GCA_002862135.1 Verrucomicrobiota bacterium
GTGCAGCGCCCCGGAGCGATTGTGAGCGGACGCGTGACCTTTGACGGAGGAGAGGCCGCGGCGTGGTGGCTCGATCAGATGGGACGTCTCGGAATGGATGCCGACAATACTGGCTTCAAACCGAGCGAGTCCCAGTTAATGGAGTTCCAGCGTGAATTGCAGCGGGCCATCCAGGAAAAAGGTCTCTAAGAGAGTTGGATTGGCTCAGCCTTTCTCTGGCTTTTGGTTCCCGGATTATCCGGCCAAGACGGCGCAAAGACGGCGCAATGGCGGTGTAATTGGTTTTGTCACGGCAGAACCATCTTGAAATGGTGGTGCGATGAAAGCCCCCGCCCAGACCCGCCGTAGTTTCTTCAAGTCATCAGCCCTCGCAGGTGTTGCCCTCGCTGGTCCGAACCTGTTGCTGGGGCAGGCAAAGGGTGCCAATTCCCGATTCCGTGTCGGCGTGATGGGGCTTAAGCGGGGGAAGGGACACATCAAGGCCTTCCTCGACGTTCCGAACTGCGAGATTGCCTACGTCTGCGACGTCGACGATGACAGGCTGGCTTCCGGCGACAACACCATCGTCGGGAAGCAGAAGGAGGAAGTGAAGAAGGTCAGTGACTTTCGCCGGATCCTGGATGATCCAGACATTGACGCCTTGTCTATTGCGGCACCCAATTTCTGGCATACTCCCGCGGCGGTGTTGGCCTGTCAGGCTGGAAAACATGTTTACGTTGAAAAGCCGGGCAGCTATGACGCTTACGAAGCGAAGCGCATCGTCACGGTGGCGGACAAGACGGGGATGAAAGTGCAGATGGGAACCCAGCGCCGTTCCTACTCAGGTATGCTGGAGGGGATTCAGAAAATTCGGGAAGGGGTCATTGGCAAGCCCCTCTATGCGCGTTGCTGGTATTCCAATCAGAGGCCGTCGATTGGAATAGGAAAGATGGTCGAGCCGCCGCCTGGACTGGACTGGTTGATGTGGCAGGGACCGGTGCCCGAGCAACCGTATAAAGATAATCTGGTTCACTACAACTGGCATTGGCACTGGATGTATGGGGGAGGGGAACTGGCCAATAATGGAGTCCATTCGATGGACGTGGCGCGCTGGGCGCTGGATGTGGATTGTCCGACCAGGGTGACATGCACCGGCGGGCGTTATCACTACGACGATGACCAGGAAACTCCAGACACGACCTATGCCGTCTACGAATTTGGAGATGTCGGAATCAGTTGGGAGGGAAGCTCATGTCACCGTCGGAAGCCTGAAGATACCAAGTTTGTGAGCGTCTATGGAGAGGGAGGTAAGGTCGATTTCAGCACTGCAGCCTACACCGTCTATGATCTAGATGGGAACGAGGTTGAGAAGAACACTGATCCTCCGTCCGACGTGCCGCATTTCACTAACTTCGCGAATGCTGTTCGTGAAGGAGAGGCATTGAATCAGCCTATCGAATGCGGACAGCTTAGCGCTATGTTATGCCACTATGGCAACATGGCTTACCGAACGAACGGAGCGGTTGATGTCGATCCGGGAACCGGGGAACTGGTGGATCATCCGGAAGCGATGAAACTCTGGTCTCGGCCGGCCTATCGGGAGGGCTGGGAGATTTAGGAAAAGCTGAAACGAAGAAAAATGAAATGTTGAAATGGCTTCGCACTTTCAGCATTTCGTGATTTCGAAATCTCAGCTTTCGGGCATTCCCCATCCTCCTCCGCCCGGAGTTTCGATGCGTAAGCGATCACCGGGTTCGGCGCTGTAGGCGGTGATTCCATCAAGGCGTTCGCCGTTCAGAAATTGCTGGCCTACTTTGCCGCTGGATCCTCCTTCTGCACCAAACGGTGCTATCCGGCGGTGTTGGGTCAGGAGAGAAATCTGCAAGGGCTTGAGAAATTCGACTTCGCGAATGATCCCATGGCCGCCTTGCCATTTTCCATGACCACCTGACCCTTCCCGAATTGAGAAACGGTGCAGGCGCACCGGATAGCGTTGCTCCAGAATCTCTGGATCGGTGATTGCGGTATTGGTCATGTGGGTGTGGATGCCCGACGCTCCTTGATAGCCTTCGCCAGCACCGGAGCCTCCGCAGATGGTTTCGTAGTAGCCGAAGTTCTCATCCCCGAAGAGAAAGTTGTTCATCGTGCCCTGCGAGCAGGCTTGAATATTAAGCGCCTTGATGAGAGTATCGACAAGTCTTTGGCTGGACTCCACGTTTCCGCCGACCACGGCTGGGCATTGGGTCGGGTCCATGGAGAAAGCCGGATTGAGGAAACATTCGGGGAGGATAATTTCGGCAGAGTTGAGGATTCCCTCATTGAGCGGCACCCGGCTTTGAGTCCAAAGTCGCAGAGTGTAAAGAATCGCACTTTGAACAATCGCCGGGGTTGCATTGAGATTTCCCGGCAAAGCCGAACCAGTGCCGCAAAGGTTGATAGTGAGTTTGTTCTCTGCGTTGCGGACGGAAACCTGGATCGGAGTCTCGTCATCGAGCGTCTCCATAGCCGATCCTTCTTTGAATCCAGTCTTTTTGAGGTGTTGCTCAAGTGCATCAAAACTTTGCTGCTTGAGGTAGGCCATTTCGGACTGGAGAAGTTTCGTCCCGCAAGACGTTGCGATTTGTTCCAAGAGCGACTGACCGCGACGATTGGAAGCCAGTTGAGCATTGAGATCGGCCAGGTTGTCTTTAAGGTGTCGGGTGGGGTAAGGGGCGTTGATCAGGATTCTTGAAACGTCGTCAAAACACGGCTTCCCTTGGCGAATTAAGTGAGTGGGTGAGATGACGACTCCCTCTTCAGCAAGGCAGGTCGCGTTGGGGGGCATGGAGCCGGGAGTGATTCCCCCGATCTCGGCATGGTGGGCGCGGTTGGCGACGTATCCGATCAGGGTATTCGCCTTGTCAAATACCGGAGTTACCAAGGTTACGTCGGGCAAATGGGAGCCGCCGATGGCCGGATGGTTGGTTACAATAGTGTCCCCAGGCGCCATCTCGATTGCTTCGCGAACCATGCGTACACACATGCCGAGTGCACCTAGATGAACCGGGATATGAGGAGCGCTGGAAATCAGTTGGCCCTCACTGTCGAGCAGAGCGCAAGAGAAGTCGGCCCGTTCCTTGACGTTGGTGGAGACAGCGGCCCGCTGCAGAATGGTGCCCATTTCTTCGACCAGATTATCGAAGCGGTGACGGTACAGTTCGTGCACAATTTCGGCAGGGCGCTCGATTTCGGTGGGGCAGCTTCCCTTGTGGTGGGTGAGTTCAAGGGCGCCGTTGAAGGCGAGGTGAGCGGTCCAGCCACTCTTCAGGAAGAGGGTGCTGAATGGATCCTGAATCACGACCTCGCCAGTGATGGATTGGCCCTCCGCGAGATGGTTCCGGTCGATGAAGTTGTTTCTCTTGATTGAATCAACAGGGTTAGGCCGTTTGCTCGACCCTGTTGGGTCTGCCAGGCGAGAAGAAGCGCGACCGGTTCCGGCAATGGCCCTGTAGCTGACGACTTCAATGGCCCGGTCGGCTGGTGGCGGGTAACCGTAGGTGTTTTGGTAGGCCCCGCGGAAACTTTCGTTGAGTTCACTGGTGGAGGTAACTTCGACGTTAAGGGTGGCGTCCTGACCCGCCAGCCGAAGTTCGGCGATGCGACGGGTAACGAAGCCATGGAATCCCGTCGATTTGAGAGCACCAACGGCCTCTTGGTCAGTTTCGGCGAAGCAGGCATCGAGCTCGCTTGAGGTTGTTGGTAAATTGATTTGTTGCTCCGCAAAGCGTTCCACACTGGCCTGGTCGAGTCCATAAGCACTGAGAAGTCCGGCTTCAGCCGGAATGAGAATTCGTTGCATGTTGAGGCGCTCGGCAATGTCGCAGGCATGAAGTGGTCCGGCGCCTCCGAAGGCTAGCAGGGCATAGTCGGCCGGGTCGGAACCGTCTCGAATCGAAATGCTGCGAATGGCATCTGCCATTTGCTCGACCGCGATATCGAGGAGGCCAAGGAGAAAATCTTTGGAAGGCTTTTCTTCGTCAATTCCGGCCTTTTGCTGAAGATCGACTGCGGCTCTTCGGGCCGCTTCGATGTTTTCTCGGGCAAGGGGAATTCCAAAATTGTCAGGATCAATGCGCCCTAGCAGGAGATTAACGTCAGTGACAGTCAGAGGGCCACCGCGACCGTAGCAGGCTGGGCCGGGATCGGCTCCGGCTGATTCCGGTCCGACCTTGAGGCGACCATCCTCCCAGGCGCAGATCGATCCGCCGCCGGCTGCGACAGTTTCAATCTTAAGAGCAGGCGAGAGGAGGCGAGCATCACCGACGATTTGCTCAAAACGGTATTGGAATCCCTTGTCATAGCGGGCGACATCGGTGCTGGTGCCGCCCATGTCGAAGGTGAGTATTCGTTCCTTGCCGAGTTCTTCAGCAATCGCAGCGGCACCAGAAACCCCACCGGCAGGGCCGGAAAGAAGGGAGTCTTTTGGCGTGTAGCTTTTGATTGGCTCAAGCCCTCCCGCCGATGTCATGGTGAGGAGTTCGCGTTCGTTTCCTATCTTGCCCCGGATGTGATCCAGAAAAGTCTGCATGACGGGATGAAGGTAGGAATTCACCACCGCCGTTTCTGCACGTGGCAGGATCTTGATGAGAGGAGCCAGACCTGAACTGGAGGAAAGGAAAGTGAAGCCAGCTTCTTCGAGGTAAGCGGCGAGAGCCGTCTCATGGGCTTTGTTCCGGTAACTGTGGAGAAGAGACACCGCACCAATGGTGATGCCATCCTCAAGTGCAGCATTCACGGCTGCGGCGAAGTCGTCATCAAGTTGAAGCGGAGTGAGTTCGTTGCCTTCGCAGTCGAGCCTTCCCGGAACTTCGATGACGCGTTCAAAAAGCGGCAATGGGCGCTCGTGCCGAAGCGCGAAGAGATCGGGGCGACGCTGATCTCGAATCGTCAACAGATCAGCAAAGCCCTCGGTGACAAAGAGCGCCACTCTGCCACCTTTTCGTTCAAGAAGGGCATTGGTCCCCCGCGTGGTCGCGAGTCTGAAATCCAGACTCGGGAATTCCTTGTCGAGTGCCGTGCCGGTGAGGAGACGGGCACCAAGGACAGGGGCTTCTTCGTTGGCATGAAGGTCGACGGAGGGGTTGCGAATCACTTCTCCGGACAGGTTCAGGGTGCAGGAAGCGGCGTCGAAGAATTCAACAACAGCGGAGCTGTTTCCAGATTCGATGAGGTAGTCCTTGAAGAAACCGTCGCCCGTCGTCCAGTTTTCGGGCAAGACAATACGAAGGTTGGTAGGGGAGAGCCATTCCGCGACAGAAACCCGAAGACGGCCGGATGAGAGAACTTTGACGAGGCGGGGAACCGATTCGTGATCGGCCCGGCCCCAGCAGTCGGTGAATGTGCCACCGGTATCGACCCTGACTTTGAACATGGAAGCGTATGTTCAACGAGGGAGCACTCGGTATCAACTGCGAAGCGATCGTTGAGCTACGGGTAGCCGTCGTAGCAAAGCGTACAAGAATCGTGAGACTGAGTTTTGGCCGATAAACCCGTCAAGCCAGAAGATCGTGGAGAATGTGCGCTTTCTCAACGCCTGTGAGCCGGACGTCAAGTCCCTGGTGTTTTACCGAGAGGCGCTCGTGATTGATGCCGAGCAGGTGCAGCAGCGTTGCGTTGAGGTCGCGAATGTGTACCGGCTTGTCGACAATGTTGTAGCAAAAGTCGTCGGTTTCGCCGTAAACGGTTCCGCCCTTCACTCCGGCTCCGGCCATCCAGACGCTGAAGCAACGTGGGTGGTGGTCGCGACCGTAGTTGGTCTCTGAGAGTCTGCCCTGGCAGTAAATGGTTCGTCCGAACTCTCCTCCCCAGACAACAAGGGTGTCGTCGAGCATGCCGCGCATCTTGAGGTCCTGCACGAGCGCCCAGCTCGGTTGATCGATGTCACCGCATTGAAGCGGCAAGTCACCGGTGAGATTACCGTGTTGGTCCCAACCGCGGTGGAAGATCTGGGAGAAACGAACGCCGCGCTCGGCCATGCGTCGGGCAAGAAGACAGTTGTAGGCGAAGGTTCCCGGGGTCTTCACATCGGGGCCGTACATCTCGAGGATGTGGTCTGGCTCATCGGAGAGGTCGGTCAAATCAGGCACCGAAGCCTGCATGCGGAATGCCATCTCATACTGAGCGATACGGGCGTGTGTCTCAGGATCACCAACTTCCTCGTAGTGCTTTTCGTTGAGCTGATTGAGTCCGTCCAGCATCGTCCGGCGAACATCGCGGCTCACTCCCTTGGGATCCGAGAGATAAAGCACCGGATCACCCTGTGAACGCAGGGCAACACCCTGGTGTTTGGAGGGAAGAAAGCCGGCACCCCAAAGGCGCTGGTAGAGAGCTTGGGCATCCCGACGGGCTGACCAGGTGGAGTTCAGGACCACGAAAGAGGGTAGGTTCTCGTTATGGCTGCCGAGGCCGTAACTCAGCCATGCACCCAGGCTGGGGTGACCGGGGATCTGGTTGCCGGTCTGGATGTAGGTGATAGCGGGGTCGTGATTAATTGCCTCGGTCCACATGCTTCGGACCACCGCAATGTCATCCACCATCTTGGCGGTGTGAGGGAGCAGTTCACTCACTTCGGTGCCACATTGCCCGTGCTTTTCGAAATTGTAGACGGACGGAGCAATTGGAAATCGGGCCTGCTTGGAGGTCATCGTGGTGAGGCGCTGTCCGTCACGAATCTCGTCAGGGAGATCTTTGTCGAACCACTCCTTCATCTTCGGCTTATGATCCCACAGGTCGATCTGGGAAGGCGCGCCTGACATGAACAGATAGATGGCCCGCTTGGCTCTTGGAGTATGATGCTGGGTGAAGCCAGCATTGCCGCCTCCTGCGGCCATGAGCTTTTCCTGGCCGAGGAGCGAACCAAGGGCTGCGCCGCCAATGCCGGCTGCTGATTTGCGGAAGAATTGACGCCGAGTTTCCAGCTTCACGTATTCGTCAAAAGGTTTCATTTTAAAAAGGGGTTCACTAGCAAAAGGTCTGAGAGCGAAGTAGCTGATCAATCAGTTCTTGGTGATGACTTCGTCGAGGTTCAACATCTGGCTGGCGACCATGGTCCAGGTGGCCAGTTCAGGAGCAATTTTCTCGTCCGTGATAGCGATCGTGAAATCCGGGTTCACTTCATCGATCAGCATCATGCCAGCAGCACTGGAGTCGCTTTCGTAGATGTTCTGGAACTGATCGAGAGAGTTCAGGACAATGCGACGTTCTTCCTTTGTCAGGGGCTTGGAACGAAGCAGTTCGGCGAGTCGGTCGAGGCGCTCGTCACGATTTTCCGTTTCCGAAATCACGCGCAGGGCGAGATAACGTGCCGCACGAACATACTGCGGATCGTTCATGAGAACGAGAGCCTGCAAAGGAGTATTGGTTCGTTCACGACGCATCACGCAGGCTTCGCGGTTGGGCGCGTCAAAGATCGCGAGATTGGGAGCATGGGCCGTGCGTTTCCAGAAAGAGTAGATCGTGCGACGGTGCTCCGCCGACGGTCCGAAGTCCTGATGGAAGGTCTGGGTATTTGAGTTGGTGTAACCTACGGTTTTCCAGATGCCGGACGGCTGATAAGGCTTCACGCCGGGGCCGCCAACGGTCACATCCATCAAGCCGCTGGCAAAGAGCGCCTGGTCGCGGATCACTTCCGCATCGAGGCGGAAACGCGGGCCGCGGGCAAGCAATCGATTTTCGGGGTCACGCTTGGCCATCTCCGGGCTGATATGTGAGGACTGGCGGTAGGTCCCGGATAGAAGAATGGTGCGGTAGAGTTCCTTCACATCCCAACCGCTCTCAATAAAGCTGGCGGCGAGCCAGTCGAGGAGCTCAGGGTGGCTGGGCGATTCGCCCTGGGTGCCGAAGTCTTCAGCGGTTTTGACCAGTCCGACGCCGAATAGTTCCTGCCAGATCCGATTCACGGTAACGCGGGCAGTGAGGGGATGGTCAGGATGAACCAGCCACTGTGCCAGCCCGAGACGGTTCATGGGAAAGTCTTCACCGAAATCGGGAAGAAAGTCAGGGAACGCCGCGCCAACTTCTTCTCCCTTTTGATCATACTCACCCCGGATCAGCATGTGAGCTATTGGATCACTGTCAGGCTTTTCCGCCATGACCAGTGTCGTCGGTGTCGCAGACTGAATCCTGCTGAGCTGCGTCTTAAGGTCAGAAAGGTGGATCATGGCATCCCGGTAGTGGCCTTCGGCGAAGGTCGCGAGGAACGTGTCAAGCTTGAGCTGTTCCTCCTTGGTGCGGGTGGGCACCTTCTTGCCAGGCTTATCAGGTTGGGGTTTCGAAACCCCGGAATTATTTTCGACGGTCACGAAAGGATGCTTCTTTTCGAGCGCTTTGACCGAGGTGTAATCAGAGAGTGATTTCACTTCCGCCTCGGAGAGAGCCCGATCGAAGATCGTAAATTCTGAGATCTTGGCGGACGCACCACTGTCGAGTGGGGAGCCGCCTATTACCAGCTCAGCATCAGGAGCAGCAAAGTCGCCGGTGAGCGTGTCGAACCATTCGAGTTCAAAGCGATTGGGCTGCTTGGCACCGGCAAGATAGAGGTCGATCCCTCGTGAAGTGCCTGAGCCATCGTAGGTAAGTGTGAAGTAACCCGACGAACCCTGGTTCACTTTACGGGTGTAGCCACGCTTGAGCACCTTACCGGGTTCCGACTCAATCATTTCAACGATGAAGCCGCGGTTTTCCCAGTAGATTCGCCAACCACGATTGTTTTTAGAAGGATCAATGGACTGCGCGATGGTGACGCGTCCGTCACGAGCGGGGAGAGCAAAACGGAACGAGACAGTGAACGGTTGATCTTTTCCAAAGCCGGCAATCTTCCCTAGGCTGGTTGGCTTACCTCCGACATCATGGGAAAGAAAACTCGGTGCCACGTCATCGATGCTCAGGTTTTCGAAGGAGTGCTCGTTGAGAAGCTTCTTCGCTTCCCCAGTGGCGACAGTGATCTCTTTTTGCAGCCTCTCTGCTTCCTTTTCCTGCTCGGTGGAATCGTAGAGGCGAATCACCGGAGGAGAGTCGCGGACGTTCCCATCCATCGCCTTCTG
>PKCI01000180.1 GCA_002862135.1 Verrucomicrobiota bacterium
ATCATCCCCACCTCGCTGGCCGTCACCAAGGCGGCGCTTCTCCAGGTAAAAGGAGAGCTACCCGGCGTCAAAAGTCTTCACAAGATGGTCACTGGTGAAGATCGTTCCATCTGGAGAGATCACCGGGGTCATCTCGGGACAGGGTTTGATCGCCTGGAAGGCTATGTCTTCTACTCGACGCTCTACCAGAAGTCTCCCGAGCTGATCGAAAACGAGATCAATTTTGCCGGAGGGCAACAGGGTTATCCCAGTAATGAACTCGATCAAGTGTTCCGAAAGATCGCCTGGCAGGCTGTGATCGAGAATCCGCTCAGCGGAGTGGTAGACAGCAATGGGGACGGCATTGGTGATTTGGTGGAGTAGCGTTTATCCCAATGAAAACACCACCTGTTATGACCTTAAAATATCTAATGCTCTTTGGAGGCACCCCCGATCTTTCTTGCTTATCGAAAGGAACCCAGGGTCGTCGGAGATATTCACGATCCTGCGCATGGGCTGAAAGTGATTTGAAAATACAAGGAGCTGGGGATTGGGGATCGTGCGGAACTTGCGCATACCCTTGGCAAGACGAAGAATAACCCTGTGATGCAATTCTTGACAAAGTTCCTACGTTTGCTCATTCAGCCCGAGTGATCCTTGTCTTCGATCGTGTGGCCGAGGCACTGGCGGGGTGGCAGTAATCCCGGTCTTCTAGAGGACCAATGAAACAGAAAAAGAACTCTGGATTCAGTCACCCCGATCTTTTCAAGAGCTCCGCTGTTGCCGACCTCGCAGGTTCGGCTGGCATGGCCAGCGCTGCGAATACAGCAGGTGCGGACGACGCCCCCTCAATCTCGGTCGGGCTGACGCACTGATAAAATTTCTTCAATAAGCAAATCCCTATCAGTCACCCGTTTTGCGGCGCGAGCCGTATTGCACTCCTACTCGTGAATCACTACATTCGACCAACTCTTTGAAATCACAAACTCTCACTGAGGGATCGATCCCGAAACATATTCGCAACATCGCCTTGCCGATGAGCATCGGGTTTCTTTTCAACACGATGTACAATGTGGTCGACTCGTTTTATGCGGGGCGGGTATCGACCTCAGCATTGGCGGCGCTAGCGCTGTCATTTCCGGTTTTCTTTATCATCATTGCCATTGCTGAAGGCATTGCCCGGGGCTCATCAGCACTCATCGCCAATGCAATCGGTGCTAAAGATGAGGAAAAAGAACAGCGGCTCTCCCGCCAGGTCTTTTCGCTGGGGCTGATCTGTGCGCTGTCTTTGACGATGATTGGACTTAGTGCAGCGCCTTCCTTGTTTCGAATTCTGGGTGCCGAGGGAGAGTATTTTGATCTGGCTTTGGGCTACGTGTCACCTTTATTTATCGGGGCGATCTTTTTCCTGATTAGCAGCATGAGCAACGCGATTTTGCTTGCGCACGGTGACAGTAGGACTTTTGGAAAGGTGCTGATTGCCAGTTTCCTGCTCAACTTGGTTTTTGACCCCTGGTTTCTCTATGGTGGGTTTGGCCTCCCGGCGCTGGGCGTACCGGGCATTGCCTGGGCCACCGTTTTGATCCAGGCGATGGCGGGAGTTTTTCTTTTCTCTGTGGTAGTGAGGCGAGGCTATGTGGATCTCAATGCGCTTTTCAGGCAACGGCCCAAACCGAAAATCTACGGTGAAATCTTGAAGCAGGGGATCCCGACGAGCTTCAACATGATGTCGATCGCGCTGGGTTTCTTCGTCACCACCTATTTCCTGAAATTCTATGGTGAAGTTTCAGTGGCGGCTTTTGGCGTCGGCACTCGTATCGAGCAGATCGCACTTCTCCCTGCTATCGGGCTGGGGGCGGCGATAGTTTCCATCGTCGGGCAGAACAATGGAGCCGGACGAATGGAGCGGGTCAGTGAATGTATGAGGCTGTGTGTGAAGTTCGGCCTGATCTTGATTTTGGGTTCGTCCGTGCTCATCTATGTGTTTGCCACTCCGCTCGTGCGGGTATTCACCAATGATGAGGAAGTGATCGCGGTGGGGGCTAACTACACGCGGATCATGGCATTCATCCAGTGGGCCTACGTGATGGGCTTTATCTCCATTGGATTCCTTCAGGCAATCAAAAGGCCCATGTACGGATTCTTTGAGGCTGTGATTCGCAAGATTGTGTTGCCGATTGGGGTCTTTTACCTGGCCGTTAAGGTCATAAAAGTCGACTTGAATGGCTTTTGGTACAGCATGGTGGTGATCAATGTGGCTATGACCGTTATCACCATCGTTTACGCTAAGATGGTGCTGAGAAAGATGACACAGTGCTCATCATCGGCGGAATAGGGAATTCAAAGGCCATGCCGAACCAAGCACCCAGCAACGAGAGCGGTCATGATGAGTTAGATGAAAATAACAAGAACAGCAGCAGTAACCCTGTGGACAATCCTCATTGCGATCACAGGATGTGCGAGAGCGGAGGAGCAGCTCGATTCGCTTTCTGAAATAATGAATCAGGCGGTGACGGATAAGCAGGTCGCTGGCGCCTCTTTTATTGTCGCTCACCAAGGCGAAGTCGTTTTTCGTGAAGGGGTCGGATATGCCGATATCGAATCGAAGCGCCCCTTCACAGCGGACGAACTGCTACCCATCGCCTCGGTATCAAAGCCTTTCATGGCGAGTGTTGTCATGGCTCTGGTGGATCAGGGAAAGCTGAATCTTGATGATCCGGTGGAGAAATACCTTCCTGCGTTCAAAGGAAAACGAGTCCAAGGCAGTATGTCGCCCGCAAAGCCAATGACGATTCGTCAGCTGATTTCACACACGGCCGGATTCTGGGGGAACAAGGGGATCTCTTCCGAGAAAATGGATCTAATCCGCAATTTCGAACGCCCTTTGGGTGCAACCATTGACCTGGTCGCGAAGTATGATCTTGCCTATGAGCCTGGAACCAAATGGGTCTATTCCGGCGTTGGGTATTGTGTCCTGGGACGTGTGGTGGAGGTCGCGCTTGGAGAATCGCTGGAAATGATTTCGCAAGAGGCTTTGTTCCGTCCCATGGGTCTGAGCAACACGACCTTTCTACCTTCACGGGAAATGCGAAAGACGGTGCCCACCGCCTATCTGAGAAAAGGTAGAAGACTGAAGGCAAAAGACTCCTTATCGGAAATTGAGGAACTCCGATTCATTCTCCCGGGAGGATCGCTTTTCACAAACCTGGATGCGCTTGCCGCATTCGGGCAGATGCATTTGAATAATGGGTTGCATGACGGAAAGCGAATCCTCTCGAAAGAGTCGGTTGCTGAAATGCGAAAACTTCAGGGGCCGGAGAAGCCCAGCAGAACCTACGGCTTGGGATGGTTTCGCGACAATGTCTCTGATCTGGGTTTAGCGGAGCTAACGTTTCACGGCGGCGCTTTGGGAGCACACTTGCGAATTGACAGACGACGAGAGGTGGTGTGCGCGTTCCTCGTTCATCAGAACGGTCCCCAAGTGAAGCCTTTGAAAGACAAACTAATCGATCAGGTGAACAAAATGTTTCCAGTTGGTTCGCGACGATCCCTCTAAAGTAAGGCGCTTCGAACATCGACTTCTTCAAGCAATCACGGAAAAGTGGTCAACGGGTATCAGCAGTATCTCTCGAGTCCCTACACCCCGGTGGAACTGGATTGATCACGGGACTTCGGAAGCGCCTAAAAGGCGGTCCCTATCATTAGGACGGGGTAGCACCGTTTGCTCAGCTCATTCTATTGATCTGCTAGAGCCGGATCGTAATTGGGGTTCGGCGTGGGAAGTTGTGCTTCAACATTCGTGCGCCATTGCTCCAACTCTTCGAGAAGAATTGCGGCTTTTTCCGGCATGGTATCGGCGAGATTGGTTTCTTCAGCGGGGTCCTCGACCAGATTGTAGAGTTCGAGAGCGCCGTCTTCAAAGAATTCGATCAGTTTATAATCTCCGTTGCGGATGGCTCCGTAGGGAGTCGTTCGATGGTAATGCGGGTAGTGCCAGAAGAGAGACCGGTCTTGGAGCCTGCCCGTTTGGAGAAGAAGAGGTTTCAGGCTCACGCCATCCTCATGCTGTTCGTCTTTTAACGGGGCGCTGACGAGGTCGAGGATCGTGGGGTAGAAGTCTGTCGAAATCACGGGCACGTCGGAGGTCCCGGGCTCAATGCCAGGTCCCGCAATGAAAAAGGGCTCCCGGACGCCGCCTTCATGAGAGTAGGCTTTGGCTCCCCTCAAGCCGCCACAATAGTTCGTTCCAACAGCACCGTTGTCGCCGGTGAAGATGACGATGGTATTGTCTGCCTGGCCCACTTCTTTCAGCTTGTCGAGCACCCGGCCGACACTTTCGTCAAGGCTCTGTACCATGGCCGCATAAGCTGGCTTGGTGTGGTTGAATTTACCCGCCTTCAATTTTTCCTCGTATTTTTTGATGAGCTCGGGCTTGGCTTCAATCGGCCAGTGAACCGTGTAGTAGGAGAAGTAGAGAAAGAATGGATCGTTTTGTTTCTGGTCAATGAAGTCGACTGCGTAGTCCGTGAGTCGATCGGTCAGATAGTCGCCTTCCTTGCTGGTGACATTAGGCATGTCAAAGGGATGAAAGTACTGTCCTCTTCCCTTGGGTTGCCCCCATTCACGGCCGCCGATGTTCTGATCAAAGCCGTGAGATTCAGGGAAGTGATCCTTCATCAGTTCTTTCTCATTGATGGGGAGGAGGTGCCACTTGCCGATGAAGCTGGTGGCGTATCCTAATTCCTTGAGGGCTTCCGGCAGAAGAATGCGCTCGTGCTCCATCTTCATGTTCCAATCGGGAACCCGGAGTTTGGCGAAGGGTCGCTTATGACCATCAATCCAGTCGGTGAGGTGGGTTCGCCCGGGATAACAGCCGGTAAGAATGGCCGCGCGGCTTGGGGAGCAAACGGTGCAGGCCGCGTAACCGTTGGTAAAGGACATCCCGCTTGCGGCGAGTTTGTCGATGTTAGGGGTTTCGTGAAACTTGCTTCCACTGCTGGACAGCGCGCCCCAACCAAAGTCATCGACCAGAAAGAACACCACATTCGGCCTTTCCGGGTTCGCTTGGACCAGATGCGTTACTGCCAGTAATGCCAGGGTGAGGTAGCCTGCCTTTTTAGGGTTCATGATTTCTACTCTTTCTGGTGGTGTGTTTTCGTGGCTAGACAGAGGACTAATCGCGGCCGTCCTGGTCAGAGTTGAGCTCTGTGTATTTGTCGATTCTCTCGTTCCAGGAAAGTCCCGATGGATTCAGGGGGAGAACCTGATTCTCTTCAGCCCATTTTGTCCATTTTTTCTCAAGCTCCGTTACCTTTTCGGGATGTGACTTAGCGAGGTCGTTCTCTTCAAAGGGGTCCTCCTCCAAATGGATCAGTTCCCAGGCACTGCTTTGGCTGGCTCGCACGAGTTTCCAGTCTCCGGAAATCACAGCGCAGGCGGTCTGATGCTCGAAAAAGAAGTCACGTTCTGGTAAGGGATTGCCAATCAAGGTAGGAACGAGGCTGATTCCGTCTGGCCATGCCAGCTCGGCCCCCTTGAATATCCGAGGATACGCTGTCCCGGCAAGGTCCAAGCAGGTGGGGAGAATATCGGTGATATGAGCTGGAGTTTGCACAATGCCGGTGCCGGTTTTCTTGAGTCCTTTCGGGTAGTGAATGATGAGCGGGGAACTGATGCCTCCCATAAAGGTTTTTGATTTGTAGGAGCGAAATGGGGTATTGCTCAAGTCGGCTGCCAGTTGCGATATGAGCCCCCCTTCGTTGGTCGCTCCGTTGTCGCTGAGAAAGAGAAATAGAGTGTCTTCGAACTTACCCTTGTTTTTGATTTCCCGGATCAGTGTCCCGATGCCTTCGTCCATGATTTCAATCATGGCGGCATAGGTTGCCATCTCTTCGATCCACTTCTTTTTTGTTTCAGCATCGAGAGAATCCCACGAGGGGCGGGGATCCTTTTTGTAATCACGTGGATGAAGGGGAAGTTCCGTGCCTCGCTTGATGAAACCGAGTTGTTGGAGTGCTTCAAAGCGCTCCTCTCGCAACACATCATACCCAACTTCATAACGTTCCCGGCATGCCTCAATCCGTTCTATCGGCGCTTGCAGAGGGCGGTGGGGCGCGTAGTGCGCGAGATAGAGAAAGAAGGGGGCTGTCGTGTCGTGGTTCTTGACGAAGCCCAGAGCATGCTCATCGATGGCATCGGTGTAGTAGTAGTCGTCCGCAAATTCGGTGATACTGTTTTCGTTCCGACACAGGCCTTTGGGACGGTAGTAGTTGCCGCCTCCGCTCAGGCTTCCGTAAAATTCATCGAAACCTCTTTCGGTGGGGTAGCTTCCATTCGGGGTGCTGCCTTGAGGCGCCCAGGCTCCGTCGACGGTTACGTGCCACTTCCCTGACATGTAGGTTGAGTAACCTTGTTCTTTGAGGAGTTCTGCGAGGGTGGGGACTTCATCGCTGATTTGTCCCCGGTAGCCAGGACGGTGTTCATCAACTGCGGTCATCCACCCTAACCCCACAGCATGCTGGTGACGCCCTGTCAAGAGGGAGGCACGGCTTGGGCAGCAGCGCCCGGTGTTTCTGAAGTGGCTGAATCGGATGCCTGTTTCAGCCAAGGCATCCAGATTCGGGGTCTTGATCTCACTACCATAGCAGCCAAGATCCGAATACCCCATGTCGTCGCACATGATCAGCACGATGTTGGGCGTTTCTTCTGCCAGTGCAAAGGTAGAGAGAAGAAGGCTGAGATTGGCAAGGAGTGTAGGTAGGATTTTCATGTGGCGGCTTCCGCTAAATCAGCGGCTGAGATCGAGTCGAAGATTCCTGAGAAGGAGTAGGGTGGTGGGCGCAATGGAGAAATCAAGGCTTTGTTCAATGGGCAGTTCTGGCGGAAATCGGGTGGGAAAGCGAGCACTCGAGTGGATTCTGAATTGAGCAAGGTTGTCTCACGGAGAATTAAAAATCGGCAGAATTGAAGTCGTCTGGAGATATGAAGGCACAAACCTTTTCCCTCAATGCTATTTTCCCTTTCTCAGCCGCTTCTGACACGGACCCTTGTGATCGCCGCAGCGGCGTTCTTGCTTCCGCTTTCAGCCGCCGCTTCGGAGAAGCCCAATATCCTCTTCATCGTGACCGATGACCACGGCTGGGGCGACCTACCGGCAAACTGGGATCAGACCGAGGTGCAGCTACCCATCTTGGATGGTTTGGCTGCGGGTGGGGCGCGATTCACCAATTATCACACCGTCCCGCTTTGCGCTCCGTCGCGTGCCTGCATGTTCACGGGGCAATACTCCTCGGAGAACGGCATGTGGCGCGGCCCAGGAGGCGTACCTGGCGAGCCAGGCTACAAAGGCATTAAGCGTGACGTGAAGATGCTTTCCGAGTTCCTCTCCGAAGCGGGCTACCAAACCGGAGGCTATGGCAAATGGCACATGGGCTCCATCGAAGGAGAAGCCCCCAACGACCGCGGGTTTGACGAGTATCGCGGCTTCATGAGCGGAACCCATGGGTATTGGGTCACCAAACAACGGTCCAGGCTCCTGCACAACGGCGAGCCGGATGATGCCACAGGTCACACCACCGAGTTGTTCACGGAATGGGCGGAGAGATTCATTCGCAAAAGTGTCGCTGAAGAGGAGCCGTTTTTCTGCTACCTGGCTTACAATGCGGTGCACGGTCCCATCCGCACCGATGAATCGAAGCCAGCGTCTGCACCCGAAGAGTGGATCAACAAGGCGATTGACCGAGGCGTCAGCTTTCTGCGCAGTGACTACGTCGCAATTCTCGAGCACATGGATCATCATGTCGGCAAACTGGTCGACGTTCTCGATGAACTGGACGTAGCCGATAACACGCTCATCGTCTTTGTCAGCGATAACGGAGGCTGCACCATGGAGGAAGGCGCCGCCGGAGGAAGGTATCCCGGCGACAATGGTCAATACCGCGGAGGAAAGGCGACCACCTTTCAAGGAGGCTTGAGTGTACCCTTTCTCATAAACTGGAGAGGCCGAATCCCTGAGGGCATCGTTTCCGATGCCCAAGTGATGCACGCCGACATTTTCGCCACCCTGCTCGATGCGGCTCACATCCCGCTTCCTGAAATGAATGGTAAAAACCCCATGCGTGGTCTTTCTCTGATTCCCCATATGACTTCGGCGGGGAAAGAGGCGGTTCCCGAGCGCATCATGATCTTTGATCTTTGGGGCAACCTCGGGCTGCGCAAAGGCAACTACAAACTGTGGGGAGATGTTGGAAGAGACGCCACTCCGGACTGGGAAGCTCTTATCAATGACATCGAGAACACTGACCTGTCACTCTTCGATCTCTGTCATGACCCCGCCGAGCAAACCGATCTACGAGCCGATCTACCGGAAGTATACGCGTCGCTTAAGGCGGAACTACTTGACTACTTTGCCGGAATCAACGCGGAGTATCCCGTCCCGGAATCGATCGGGGCGAACAATCAGAGCACACCGGCTCCCGAGGCGAAGACCAGCGCACCGACCAAACCATCAGGCTCTCCGATTTCTGAAAAGTTTTTCAAGGCGCGCGACCAGAATGGAGACGGCGTCCTGACCCTTCAGGAATACACTAATAAGCCAGTTGAGGAATCGCCCGGTCGAACGAAAATATTCAAGAGACTCGATGCGAACGCTGACGGAAAGTTGACGCTCGAGGAATTGAAGCAGGCGGCGAGCCGGTTTGTTAAGGAATAAGGAGCAGAGTCAAAGAAGCACTCCGGAGGTGATTAATTCTCACCATTCC
>PKCI01000064.1 GCA_002862135.1 Verrucomicrobiota bacterium
AACCTTGGACGCCGTGAGAGCCTCAAACTCTTCCTTTTGCTGAGGACTGACCCACTCTGCCTCCAGTTTGATGTAGCCTCGCTCCACCTTGTCGAGTTCCTCTTCCAGGGTGGCTTTGATTTCTTTTACCTTGGGAGCGTGCGCGCTGTCCGGGAAGGCCGAAAGAAACGAGTCGGGGCCGGTTGTGATCATGGATTTGTAGGCACTCGCAGGTAAGAGCGAGGCTGTTGGAAGCATCTTTTCGAGTTTGGCAAACGCGACGTTATCGGGAGCCTCTTTGATGATTTCTGCGATGTCAGCACGTGAGAGCAGCTTGGTTTCTTTAATAGAGGCGGAAACTGCGACTTCGATCTTCACGAGGTCGTCGGATTCGTAGACAATCGTTCCGGTAATAGCTTCCCCATTCTTCAGCTTCACTTCATCGGCAAAGGAAGTTGTAGAAAGGATTGCTGTGGCATAGAGGCCAGCTAAGAGGAGAGAGAAGGAGGAGTGTTTCAACATCATCGAAGGATTTTGTGAGATATGACTGGGTTTAGGAAGGCGCTAAATATACAAAAACGTGTTGGTTAAGACAACCTTATTAGAAGTATTTCGGAGATTCTTTTTAGGAAAATTGGTCGAGAGACCCAGAATTTGGGTTAAACTTCACGAAGTTTTAAAATTAATGGGGACAACGTTCGCTTTGGTAAGTCAAAAAGGTGGGGTTGGCAAATCCACCGTCGCTGTGAATTTGAGCTATTCTCTGGCTCATCGTGGTTGGAAGGTCCTGCTGGTAGACGCAGACATTCAGGGAGGTGTGGGGTTCTCAATCACCGAGAAGTCTAAGAGTGCGATGGGTTATTACGACCTCCTCACGGATGAGTGGATCTGTGATCAGGAGGAACTCTCTTCGGCAATCATTGAAACCAATCTTCCCGGCTTGGCATTGATGACTCGTGGGTCGCGGGAAGCTCTCGATCGCATCCTTGTGGATCCCGAGGCCGGTTGGGCAACCCGCGAGCGTATTGAGGAACTTAACAGGATCATCGGCGTGCTCGACTACGACATCGTGATTTACGACACGCCCACCGGCATCAGTCGAGTGACAATGGCTATAGGACGTTGTTCGGAATGGATGCTGGCCCCCCAGCGTCCTGAACCGCTTTGCCTGCGCAGCCTGCCGCAGATCCTAAGGATGATTGCGGCAGTGCGCGCAGGACAATCGGAGAGCGAAGGCCCCAGACTTGCCGGGTTTATACTATCTATCTCGGACCCCGACGACCCCTCCAACTTGGAAGATCAACGTGAGTTCCGCGATCTGCTTCCGGTGGAATTGGTATTTGAAACCGTCATTCCCGATCATCGGGATTTCAGGGAAGCCAGTCGCGTCGGTGTGCCAGTGGCAATGCTAAGGGAGCGCCCCTCGCCGTCGTCCTTGATTTTCGACCAACTGGCAGCGGAGTTGGAAGCCAAAGCGAATCTCTACGATGAGATGGACCATGAGGTGGGGAATTTGAATGACTATGCACGACTCGTGGATTGATCGGGACGAGTTTGATGAACTCGTCGGGGCGTTCTCAAAGAAGAAGCCCTCCAGAAAAAAGGGGAGTCGTCGAACGGCTCAGCCTGAGAATGATGCTGCACCGGCAGAAAAATCATCGGAGGAAGAACCTGTCCTCAACGCCGAAGTGAAGGAAAAAGACCGTTCACGTAAAAAGGTGAAACCGAAGAAGTCCGGGAAGAAAACTCGAAAGGCCTGGGAAGCGAAGGCGGAAAAAGTCGCCAAGCCGAGGAAGAAAAAGAAGAACCCGGCTAAGTCGAAAAAGGGATCCGCGAAGCTGAAAACGAAAGCCGAACCGGAATCTCTCGAAGAAGATCTTGAGCCTCTACCTGAGATCGATTTTGAAGAGCAGATTGCTCGGGAGGAAGATGAGGGGGAGTCTCTCGATGCTATTGCGTTCTTAAAGCAGGAGGGGGCTTCTGAAGAGGAACCAGTTGCCGAAGAGGAACCGTTGGCTGAAGAAGAACCCGTCGCTGAAGAGGAACCGTTGGCTGAAGAAGAACCTGTCGCTGAAGAAGAACCTGCCGACAGCGTTCTTACTTCTGATTCTTCAGAAGTTCTCACGACTGTGACCGTTGAGGAAACTACCTCATCGGCGGATGAAGATCGTTCGTCCCTAGTTCTCGGTGACGCTGGTGACCTTCTCGAGAATCAAAGCCGGATCGAGTCGGAGAGGGATGCAGAAAAAGCTGTCCTCGCTCTCGCCGAAGCCCGCAAAATGGCGGAGCGAAATCATCTCATTAAGGAGAGGAAACTTAGATCTAAGGAAGACGAGGAATTACTGGAACTGCTCGGCATTTCAACGGAGCCTGCCGAGGAAGCTCCCGCGGAAGCTCCCACGATTTCTTTTGAGTTTCGTCCGGAAGGTAATTTACCTCAGCGTCTGGCAGCATTTGCAGAGTGTGCCGATAATTGTGATGAGGTTCGCGGGGTGACGGTGTTTGATCGTGATGGTTATTTGCTATACGCGGGAGCCAATCAAGATAGGGTCGAGGCGAATGGTGTCGGAACTTTTCTGGCCCGTGCCTCGGATTCGTTTTGTCAGCAGAGTATTTCCGGCGAGATTTCAGCCACCCAGGTAACCGCAGGTGGTGGCGAATGGCGCTGCCTCATTGCCGGCAGCGGAGAGGCATCACGGGTCCTGGCGGAGTTTCGAGTGGATCGTCCCCTCGAAGCCGCGGAAGTCGAAGCCTGGTCGAAGGCGCTTGCGGACGCGGTGATTCCGGCGAATGATTTGCCCTGAATCTTTACTCCCGCCCGATCACTTGTACGACGAACTGTCAGTTTCTTTCGAGAATCCTGCCACCGATGCCATGGGGTATCAGCATATTCAGGGAAAGCTGTATTGCGGTCGTGACTGGCTGGAACTGCAGTTTAAGGAAAAGGACCGGGCTTTCCGGAAAAGTGATACCAACGTCGTGCGCCTGGAATACGGCGAGGTTGAAACTGTGGAGTATATTTCAAAGTGGTTTCAGCCGAAGTTGCTCATTTTGCAGACCCGGTCTCCCGAGAAGCTCGATGAATTCCCCGGCGCCGACGTGGGCCGGGTCGAGCTCCAAGTGATGCGCGAGTCCACCAGCCACGCAAAACGAGTGGCCGCGCTGATCGGTTACCGGCAGTCGGAGGCATTTCTTGAGGAATCTGAGGAACGGGTTGAGCGAAGTCGAGAATCGGAATGACAGAATCTTCAACACAGATTCCCGGGAAAAAGCAAAAGGATTGGGGGAAATGGGCGTTGTTCACGCTTTTCCTTTGTGGCTACGCGTGGTCGTACACCTATCTGGCGACCATCCTGATCGAGGAGGCCAATACTTCGAGGATCGGGAACATCCAGACTCAATATATTGATGCTGTCTACAAGGCGGCGGCTATTGGCGAAGATGATCCAGCCGCCAGTCGTTCGATATCATACCGGTTCACCCAGTTGCTTCCCCAATACACAGATGGCCTGATTGATCCACTCTGGCCATGGCTGATGCGGGATCACTCGCAGGAGGCTCCGGATGAAATGTTCGAAACGGGCAAGCATATGAACATGGTTTTGTCAGCCGGTCTCCTGATCCTCTTTGGGTTGGGCGCAGCCAAAGCGTTTTCATTCACCGGCTCGGCCGCCATGATCTTGATGGGGGGATTTGGAGTGATCCTGGAGCGATCGGCTTACTTCAGCTCAGACGCGATCTACTACCTCCTCGTTGTTCTGGCGTGGTTGTGCGGACTCTCGATGATACGTCAGAACATGCTGTGGCAGTATGCGGTCTTCGGTTTGTTGCTGGGGCTTGCTTATCTCGCCAAGGCCATGATCTGGCCGATTGCGGTGGGCTTTATCATCGTATCGATCATTCGGTCCATCGCATGTGCGGTTGCAGCGAGAAAAAAAGGGGAAGCTGAGGATTCCCTCTGGGTCCCATCGAATCAGTTGGTAGGCTTTGCCATGATGCTGGCCGCATTTCTGCTTATCGTAGGGCCGAGAATGAGCTACGCGAATACCCAGTTTGGTGACCCGTTTTACAGCCTCCAGAACTACGTGGTCTGGATGGATTCACCGGCCGAAGCGGCAGAGTTCCAAAGGTCCTATCCGGGGAGGGAGGAACTGGAAACACTCAATATCATGACGCGTCCGGGAGTCGTCCGGTATGTGAGTGAGAATGGTTTCGCGAAGCTATTCCAACGTGGCTGGAATGGAGCGATCTATCAGCTTAAGTTCAGCGTGCTTGGTCGCGGTGGCTGGATCCTGATCTATGGCATGGGTGTGTTTGTGGTGATTGGTTCGATTCACCGATGGGCTTTTTGGAAGCGGAAGCACGAAATCTGGCGGGTGAGGGGAACGAGTGCTCCGTGGATGCTGCTTTTTCTGCTCCTCGTCCTCACCATCACATTGTTTTATGCGGGAATCGGAAATCCGGTCGTGCGCTTCAACTCTATGACCACGGCCATGTTCCTGCCGGTCTTGTTGACCTTCTTCTGGATCTCGGAACGATATCGCCGCCAGTTACAGCGTTCGCGCTGTGCCAGGTTGGTGAACTGGGTTCACTTCTCGCTGCTGCTGCTGCCGATTCTCTTCCAGTCTTACAAGATTGTCAGGGCGGTTCAGTCGCCGATCGCCAGTTAGACCGGTGAGTCTTGAAGTCGCCTGACCAGGGACTTCACTTTTTTTGCTGCCCAGACCTTGCGGAAGGTGACCTCGGGTTCGTTTCCGGCTGTGAAGAAGTCGACGGTGCCAACTCCCATGGCCCCGGTCAGCCCCGAGCAGGTCACATTGATCGCCCTCACATCGGAAATGCGAACCTCGTTGGAACTGCGGGCAACGAGTCCTTTCACAATTTCGATACGTCTGCCGGTCACAAAATATTCGTTGGTGAAGCGGGTGAAGCTGAGGCTCGTCAGCGAAAAGATAGCGACCACCGAGGCTCCGAAAGTGAATTTAAGACCGATTGGATAGAGCCAGATCGCTGCCACGATCCCACCGAGCAGTCCCAGGAACGGCAGGGGTTGGCTCAGCATCGAAGGGTGACCACAGTAGAGAACAGTTCCTGGTTCAGGAGAAGTTGCCGGAGGTGCTTCCCCGAGACCATCCTGGTCCTCTTCATCCGTGGAATCACGCTGGTCCCGTTGATTGGCCTCATGGGAGGCTTCAACCGACTCGGGTTGGGTCGCATCGTCCCAGTCAAGTATCTCTCTCAGGCGGGAACACTCAGTGTCACCGACCCGGAGACAGACATCATCATAACTGAAGGCCCCGATCTCGATCTGTTCGAGAAGCTCTTCGACGTCGAAGGGGCCGAGGGATTCATTCTGTTTCAGAACGTAGTAGCGGTCGTCGGCTGGATATCCCTTCTCTTCCATTACTGATGGTCTGATTCAGAAGTCGGTATTTCGGGAAGAAGATCCTGTCGTTGGAGCAAGTCCTCGATATTCAAGCCGGCGAGTCCGGCACCTTCCGCGGAAAGGACGATGCTTTCCATCGGGGCGATACGATCCATTTCGCCAACAGCATTGTGGACGAGCCCCTGGATGATGGTTGGCTCACCCTGGTGGGTGGCAAAAAGATTGGTCGCGCGAAACATGATTTGTCCGGAATCCCAGTCGAGTTCGAAGTTTCCGACGGTGAGCGTCTTGTTGACTCGCATGATGAGTTCCACGATGCGATCACGCTTGGCCGGATCATTGACCTGGTTGGAGGATTCAGCAACGACGGAGACCGCCGCGAGCGGTTCGAAAACCTGGACGTGGAGATTAACCCGGGTGTGGTGGGCTTCGAATCCGGCACGAATGACCTCGCGGCCGGAAACCTCCGAATAGTTCCACCCGTTTGTTTCAAAGGTGGAAAGCACCGTGGCGAATAGTTCTGAATGTAACATGGGTAGCGTTCACCCTATTGAGGCTAGGGTTGCAGTCCCTTCAAACGATTTTTTTTGCTGGCGCCGGGATCAATCCTTACGACCAGCAGGATCATGAGTGACAGCAGGATCAACGTGGCGATGATCCCGCCGGTGCCGGCAGCGACACCGACGAGGAAAGGAGTGGCAAAAACGAACACAAAAACCACGGCAGAAGAGGGGGGATCAATGGGGCTCTCGAACAGTCTCACCCTGGCCCTGCCGAGTTGAAGTCCCAGGGCGATGAAGAGGAGCCCGACGCAGAGGTAGGTGGCCGCGAGCGACAACACTTCAGGGGCACCAAATCCCCCCGCTATTGAGAGCACCATAGGGGTGGAACTTGCCGTCAGGCTGATGACCAGGAACATGAGAAAGTAAAAAATGACCGCGCACCTTCCGACATAGTTCGCGTAGCCGGAGGCCCCGATGACGATCGCATTGGCCGCCCCATTGAAGAGCACCACCGCCCCAATCAGCATCAAAGCATTCGATAGTTCCAGGCTCCCGAGGAAATAACGGATCAGGAAATAGGGCAGGAGAGAGCCGAGCAACAGGCCGCTGAGGCTGCAGGCCACAAGGAGCTTTCCCCGGACCAGTTGCCAGCGCGTCAGGCTGGAGGTGAGCAGCAGTTCAATATTGCGCCCCTGTCCCAGCTCGCTCTGGAGCGCTCCGAACATCGTCAGCGGCAGAATGCCGCAGAACGTGATGATGAGCACGGTTTGAAACATGCCCGAGAGAGCGCCTCCCTGCGCACTTTCGCCAATGACCTGAACGAGGGCGAATTCGACCAGCGTCGAAATCAGTGAAAGCAACTGCAGTAGAATGAAGACCCAGACGAAGTAGTGGGCGCGCAGGCCCTGCCGCAGGTCCCGCACGAAAATGGGACTGAGTCGGTCCGGGAAGTCTGCCGTGTCTGATCCGCTCAACATCTCAAGAGAAGATCGAGCGATCCTAATCACGAAGCAGGAATGAGGGAAACCTTTTTAATGTCCATCACCGCCTTCGCTTTCTTACTCAGCGGGACGATGGCGAGCTTGTTTTCGCCCTCGGTATTGACCTCCACCTTTCCCAGCGAGATCTCCTTCCAAGACTGAAAGCCACCGGTATCCTCAACCGTGAACTTGAAGGTCTGGTCATTCACGAGAACCGCGACTTCGCTGCCTTCATTTCCGTTACCGCAGCCGTATTCGACCGAGAGTTCGAATTCGCCGGGAGCATTCACGTCGAAGACCCACTCAGCCCAGTCTTCCTGGTGGCGCCACATGCCGAGGCAATCCTTCTCCGGCTTGGGCTCGTAGCGCATCTCCTCGGAGTAAGTCGTCGCGGTTTTGGCTTCCAGGTTGATGGTGCCGTCGATGGACTGGCCAAGCGGCTCAGACTCGGGAGCCGGGCTGAACCGGATGCCCTTCACCTTGAAGGAAGGCACATTAGACTGATCACCGGTCAGCAGCGCGACCGGGTATTCGCCGGGCTCGGCGAGGTAGGCCGTACCAAGCACGAGGGGATCATTATTTCTCATGGCGCTGGTGCGCGGCGCGTAGCCCTTGAGCACATTGTTTTTGCCTTGGCCGACCTTGAGCTGGACTCCCAACTTGGGACGGGAGGAATCGTAGATCAGGCCGACATAGTAGTTGCCCCAGCGTTCGCTGTTCATCATCCAGGTCCAGTTGGCGAAGTGGCTGCCCGGATGGTAGCTGCCGTCCCCGGCCGGAAGAGTGAACGCGCCGCGCTCGCGGTCGACCTCCATGGTGTAGCCAGGTGCTGGCTCGTAGTCTTCGATGGCACCAAACGGATCCGCCGGAGCCTCGGGAGCGGGAGCATTTCCCGGGTCATCGAAGGGATCCAAATCAGTCGCGGCCTGCTTGTCTGCGAAAGCCAGGCCAGCGGTTAAAGAAAGGGAAAAAACCAGGTGGGTGATTTTCATGACCGTCAGTGTAACTAAAGCCAACCTGTGTCGCAACCCAGTATCATGGCAGCCATTGCCGTGATGCGGGAATAACTCTTGTAACGAATCCGTGATGCCCTGATGGCTCAACTCACTCAGAGCGATTGGTCTTTGTTTGAGATCCCGCTATTCCCCCCGGGCGAGGCGCTCGATGGCTTCCTCATGGATACCGGCTTCCCTGAAGCGTGTTTGAGCGCGATCGATATCGTAGGGGATGCGACGATAGCGGATCGCGGCACGCTCCGTATCGTAAAGCAAATAGCAGGCCCGGGGGTCACCGTCGCGGGGCTGACCCACCGAACCCACATTCACCGCGTAGTTAAAATAGAGGTCAAGGCTCAAAAACTCCGTTGGTGGATCGTAGCGATCCACCCCTGAGGCGGTCTCCTCCATGATGGTGGGGAGGTGGGTGTGCCCGATGAAGCAAATCGGGGTTTCCTGCTGTTCAAAGTGGGCCTGCGCCTCTTCGGTTTCGACGATGTGATTGAACTCTGCGGGTTCCTCGAGGGAAGCATGGGTAATCGTGGCCTCGCCCATGTCGATCACCATAGGGAGCTCTCGCAGCCATTTGAGCTGGTCTTCGCTGAGTTGTTCGCGGGCGCATTCGATTCCCCGGGCAACCGCAGGGCTGAACTCGTCCGGATCGAGAGGAAGGGCTGTGTAGACTTCGTGGTTGCCCATGAGGACCGGGAAGCAGAGGCGCTCGATGCGTTCGACGCAATCTTTTGGGGCGCCGCCGTAACCCACGATATCGCCAAGGCAGGCGACAATGTCGGTGTTCTGTTGATCGATGTCTTCGAGGACGGCTTCGAGGGCATCGATGTTTCCGTGGATATCAGAGATGATGGCGAT
>PKCI01000089.1 GCA_002862135.1 Verrucomicrobiota bacterium
AATTAAAAACTCCCACTCGAAAGGCAGCCGGAAACGGCTGCCTTTTTTGATGGTGTAATACGGGAATATAAGATTGCCCGGAATTCGGTTCCGTGGACAATCGAACAGAATGAAAGTTCTCGTTTTGTTCCTGTTGTTTTGTTCCGCAATCTTGGGGGCGGGGGAGCGAACATGGACTGATGCTGCCTCTGGCCGAACGCTGACTGCTGATTTCGTTTCTGCGAACAATGGCTCAGTAACCCTGCGACGGGCTGCTGATGGCAGAGAGTTTACGCTGCCATTGGGGTCACTGATTGAAGCAGATCAAATGTTTGTCGAGGAACGGTCCAAGATTGTGACAGTGAAAGTCGATGCGGATTGCTTCGAACCATTCAACTGGAACTCTACGGACAGCATCCGGGGTTCCGGAAAGCCGGACCGACTTTTTCGATTCGTGGACGAGGCGATTGTTACTTGGGCGTATGACAAGAGTGTCGCTGCAGCCGTAGTGGCTGTCAGTGAAAATGGTGAAATCATTTATGAGAGGGCCTTTGGTTATCAGGATGCGCTACGGCAAGAGCGTTTGCAGACTGCCACAGTGATGCGCCTCGCATCGATCTCTAAACCTATCACTGCAGCAGTGGCGAAAACCCTGATTCGTGACGGCAAGCTGCAAGAGGCAGATACTGTTTGGCAGTTGTTGAACCTCGATGGCAAAGCGCCGCCAGGGGTGGATGCGAGATGGAAAGACATTACGATCGGGCATCTTTTGAAACACGGGGCCGGATGGGACCGGGAAGGGAGTGGGGCCGTTTCTTTCATGGCTCCAAAAATTGCTGAGGATACCGGAGCCGAGCTCAACCAGTTAACGTTTGGTCATATGCTGCTGTGGATGCTGCAGCGGCCCTTGGATTTTGATCCTGGCAGCAAGGAGGCATATTCCAACTTCGGTTACTCGCTTCTCGCTCATGTGTGTGCCACCGTTTGCGGTAAGCCATGGATTGAGGTTTTGAAAGAAACGGTGGGCCAGGCCGCGGGCATGACAACACTGTCAGTCAGTGCAAGCGATGTAGCCAAACGTGCCCCCGGGGAAACCTGGTATCATTACCATCCAGAGTACACGGAGGAGCCGGAAGTCATGCCGCTGCGCATGGAGCTCAAGCAGGGTTCCGGATCGCTTGCCTGTTCCGCGGGCGACTACTGCCGCTTCCTCGAGAAATATTGGATCAGTGGTGAACCTCGGGACGACAAGATTTACAACTACACTTTCTTCGGCAGCATGCCGGGCACGACTGCGATTTGCCGGCAAATGGACAATGGGTTTAGCTTCGTCATCATAGGCAACCGCCGCAGTGATTCCCCTGAGGATTGGACCAAGGACGGTATGGACGCCGTGGAGCTGATGGAAAAAGCCCTCGAGCTGGTGTTCTTGAATCGGGGTGAGTAGCCTCACTCCAACGCAATCATCTCCGCTGTTAGCAGTTCCTGAGGCGCCTCCTCTATGATCGCCCGGGTCGCGGGCTCGGTCGGTCGTGTTTCAGTTCCGATGGCTCGCAGTGAACACCGTCAGGCTTGTTGTAGCGCTCTTTCAATGAGGCTTCCGGAAACGCGGGCAGGGAAGTAGTCAACAAGATGAATCCGGACTCAACCCCAGTGCGTTACCTCAGTGGTTATCCAAGTCATGGCAAAAAAAATTCTTCTCATCGGTGGAACTTCAGGGGTAGGTCGCGAGGTATTGCGATCCCAGCGGAAGTTGGGGAACGACGTTATCTGCGCCTCACGAACAAACGACGGAGGGATGGATCTGTTTGGAGCGGAATGGCAGGCGTTCGATGCCACCGGATCTGATTCTGAGCTGAATTTGCCCGAGGTCCTCGATGGCCTTGTCTACTGCCCCGGTTCAATCACTTTGAAACCTTTCGCCCGATTGAGTGATGGAGACTTCCAGCGTGATCTCGAGGTTAATTACTTGGGGTGCGTTCGAACGATCCGGCAGGCGCTTCCGGCGCTGAAGCGGTCAAAGCAGGCTTCCATTGTTTTGTTTTCTACGGTTGCCGTGCAGACCGGCCTTCCATTCCACGCCAGCATCTCCGGGGCAAAGGGAGCTATCGAAGGCATCACCCGGGCTCTAGCAGCTGAGCTCTCTCCGAGTATCCGGGTGAACAGTCTCGCGCTTTCGCTGACGGATACCCCTATGGCCGAGGGTTTACTGAACTCAGATGCCAAGCGTTCGGCTGCTGCTGAACGGCACCCGCTCAAACGCGTTGGGCATCCTGCCGAGGTTGCCGGTGCTGTTGATTTTCTTCTCGGTGATCAGGCTGCCTTTATCAGCGGCCAAGTGGTGCAACTGGATGGCGGGCTTTCCACTTTGAAACTATTGTGATCCCGGGCAATGGCAGATGGCCTGACATTAATTTTCCCTCATCAACTGTTTGATGAGCATCCGTCGTTAGACCGGTCACGTCCGGTCGTCCTGTTGGAAGATACTTTGTTTTTCGGGGACGCGATGGCAGCACCGGGTCGATTTCATCGCCAGAAACTGGTGCTCCACCGGGCATCGATGAAGGCATACGCCAAGCGATTGGAGAGCAGGGGATTCGAAGTCATCTATATCGATTATGAGCGTAAGTTTCCGGTGCAGCGGAGGCTTGAAGAGCATTGGCGCGATGTTCCTTTTGAGTCATTGCATCTCGTCGATCCCGAGGATTTTCTCGCTTTGAAACGGGTGCGCCGGTTTGCCGGCGAAACAGGTGTTACCATTCACCTGGATGATTCGCCCATGTTTCTCACGCCACTGGATTGGGCTGGAAAACACTTTGATTCCCGGAAGCGTCCCTTTATGGCACCATTCTACGAGGCGCAGCGGAAGCGGATGGAGATCCTGATCGAGGCGGACGGGAGTCCGGTCGGAGGGCGTTGGAGCTATGACGATGAGAATCGAAAGCCGATGCCGAAGCGCGGCCTCTCGGTGCCTGACCTTCCTTCAACTAGATTGTCGGAAGAGGTGAAGGAGGCAATCGCCTACGTCGAGTCGAGATTTCCTGATTCCCCGGGGCGAATCGATTCCTTCGGATATCCCGTCACTCATGAAGATGCAGAGCGGTGGCTGGAAGACTTTCTCATCCACCGGTTTGAATCCTTCGGGCCCTATGAAGATTCATTAGCTACCTCCGAGCCTACTCTGTTTCACAGTCTTCTCACCCCCATGTTGAATATTGGGCTGCTGACTCCACAGCGAGTCGTGGACAGAATCCTCGAATACGCGGCCAACACCCCGATACCACTCAATTCACTGGAGGGTTTCATTCGTCAGGTAATCGGGTGGCGTGAGTTCATCCGCCTGATGTATAGACGCCATGGGGTTGAAATGCGTAAGGGAAATTTTCTTAATCATCAACGCCCCTTACCAGCGACATTCTGGGATGCTTCTACCGGCATCGAACCACTCGATCTCGTAATCAATCGAGCTCTCGACACCGGGTATGCCCACCACATTGAGCGCCTCATGGTTCTGGGGAACTTTATGTTGTTATGCCAGAGCAAGCCGGACGACGTTTATGGGTGGTTCATGGAACTATTCGTTGACGCCTACGACTGGGTCATGGTGCCTAACGTTTATGGGATGAGCCAGTTTTCCGACGGCGGGATCTTCACAACCAAGCCGTATTTTTCCGGGTCCAACTACCTCAAGAAAATGTCGGACTACGCCCCTGGAGATTGGCAAAAGACATGGGACGGCTTGTTTTGGAGTTTTGTAGAAACTCACGAAGACTTCCTGCGTGGGCAGCATCGGCTTGGCATGCTCTTGAGGAACTGGGAGCGTATGGATGAGGCTAAGCGCGATGACCATCGCCAAAATGCCTCCCATTTCTTGAGGTAGATCCCCCGAGGCGTCGGAGCACATTGCACGCATCTCGTTTTCGCGAACTGGTTGGGATTTGGTGGCGTAGCTTTTTGCGAAGACGTTACCGACTGATTCAGGCTGCAAAACAGCCATTCCAGGCTTCTTCACGAGTCTCGAGGCACTCCCTTCAGCCAAATACCGTCGATGCCCCCTTGAGAGTCATGTTGAGATAATAACCACTCTCCGGTTCGCCCACGTGTTCATCTGTGTTGCTGATCGGTTGTCCGACAACCATTTGAAGGTTGGCTTTCATTCCGTTTCTAGTAAGGATGCGTGGCATGCTCACAACCTCAGTGTCAACACTCACATCAATCTCGGTCACTTGTGCCGAGATTTGATATTTTCATAGCGTGACGACTCTAGATTCACCCTGACGATGGCCAACAGTAGAAGCAAGGCGACAGCTCAAAGTATCATTTTCGGATAGATTGCGCTCGATTAGCGGTTCCTTTCCCTTCCAGCCGAAGCATTTTTTGAGGCCTGCTTGCTTTGGTTGAACGCTTGTGGATTCGTTGTGAAGACGTTTGTAGATCCAACAGAAAAATCCAGACCCATATGAAAAATCACAAGATTTCCCCCCTCGCTTTTGCGATAATCTTTGGCCTGATGATTTCCTCTTGCGAGAAGCCTTCATCCGCTCCTGCTGACACTGAAACGGCCACGGCCGAAGAAGAGGAGTATGACCACGACCACGAAGCAGAAGAGGGTGAGCGAATCAAGCACCTAGAAGTTCCGGAAGTTACCAGTGCGGAGGACGCCAAGAAAATTTTCCTGAAGAGAACCGCCGAAATTACCGGCAAAAAGGCGCTCGATACCCAAGAGTTGCATGAGATCCACATGGCGACCTATCACCTTGAAACCGCAGTCGCCTATTACGCCGAGAATCTCAAAGGCAAAAAGAAGAAAGCAGCGGAGAAGATTGCAGTAGTGGTCGAAGAGGTGCACTTAAGTTCCGAAGGTTTCAAGCCGGAGGAAGCCAAAAAGCATATCGCTGAGTTTGCCAAACTCGCAGAAGCATTTTCTGCTGGACTCTAGATTCAAGTAGGTATCCGGATGTCAGGTAGCCATCCGTTCTACGCTTCAAGACGCCGCCGATGAATCAGGCGGCGTTTTCTTTTTAAAGTCGAGCGAACCGTAAGTTAGTCGCCGCCATAGCCACTCCAGCGGACCAAAGTGGAACCGCTTCAGCCACCAGGTTGAGGCGGTGATTTGGGCGGTCCAGATCAGGGGAACGATCAACATGGCCTGATGCAGGTCGAGTTGGTCACGTAGCCCCAGTCCGGTTCCATAGTAGGGGAAGCCAAGAATGATCGAGTGCGAAATGCAGTTGGTGAAGGCCATCCGACCGACAGCGGTGATGCCTCTTCGGAGGAACCCCGGTCTTTCGCGCTGCGACCACATCACGCCGAGGCCGGCATAGCCAAAGGCCAGGAGAGGGGTGCCGGTGTAGAATGCAATTTAGCCTTAGAGCAGAGGAGTGAGAGAGGGTTCCGAGAGGGCGAAGACAGCTTTGCCTCCGAGGCAAAGGGTCAGCTCCGTCGCCAGCAGAATGATGGCGGGAGGGATGCCAATTAGAGAATCAGACCGATCGTGTAATTATCCCCCGGAAACGAAAGTCAAACCACGAAATCCCTGCCGCGCTTTCCTTTCAGCGTGGCTACTGACCTAAATCTCTAAACTGTTAAATACCAACATTCCTGTGTCGCTGATTCCACCCCATTGACACACCGAGTTCATCACGGCACGCTACGGCCATGATATCCGCCCGATTAATTGTTGTTCTCTTTGCCTTAGCCGGTTCGACGGCGGTGACCGCGGCTGAAAGCTGGCCCGACTTCCGCGGGCCGAATCAGGATGGTCAGGCCGGGGATGCCAAATTGCCGGATAGCTGGAGCGAGTCCGAGAACGTGACGTGGAAGACGGAGACACCGCTGCTCGGCTTGTCTTCTCCCATTGTGCTCGACAATCAGGTTTGGCTGACGACGGCGACGGAGGAAGGGCACAAATTCTACGCGCTCTGTTATGATGCGACAACCGGTAAACTCACTACCGAGGTGAAGCTGTTTGAGAGTGATGACCCACAGTCGATGGGCAATGGCGCCAAGGACAACAGCTACGCCACCTCATCCGCGGTGATCGAACCGGGGCGCGTCTATGTGCACTACGGCCATTTCGGCACGGCCTGTCTCGACACGGAAACGAAGAAAGTGATCTGGAAGCGCGACGACTTGAAGTGCTGGCACTATCGGGGCGCGTCTTCTTCTCCGGTTCTGTTCGAGGATCTTCTCATCCTGACGTTCGACGGAGCCGACCTGCAGTATGTCATTGGTCTCGACAAAAAAACCGGAGAGACCGTCTGGAAAACCGATCGCTCCGCGGAGTGGAACGATGAACACATCGACAAGCAGATGGTCAAGGAGGGGGACTGGCGCAAAGCGCACAGCACGCCCTTGATCGTGGAGATCGACGGTAAACCGGTCATGTGCAGCACCGGAGCAAAGGCCGCCTACGCCTACGATCCCCAGACCGGTGAAGAACTCTGGCGCGTTAATCATGATGCTTATTCGGCGACCCCGCGGCCGATCTACCATGATGGCAGTTTTATCATTGTGACCGGCTTCAGCAGAGGCGCTGAAATGATGTCGGTGAAAGCTGGCGGTCGCGGCGTGGTCAATGACACTCGCATCAACTGGCGCTTCGACACCTCGTTTCCGAAGTATTCTTCGCCCATTCTGGTCGACGGTCTACTCTACTACGCAATGGATGACAGCTTCCTTGTCTGCGTCGATCCGAAGACTGGCGAGTATGTTTGGAAGGGAAGAGCCGGCGGCAAGTATCGAGCCTGCCCCATCTATGCCGATGGGAAGATTTACTTCTTCAGCCTCGAAGGAAACACCACCGTAATTGAGCCGGGACGCGAGTTCAAGGTCCTCGGGACGAACAGTCTCGCTACCGATGCGCCGCTTGATGATCCCCGGCGTGGGCCTGGATTCATGGCCTCACCGGCGGTGGTTGGCGAAGCGATGTTTTTGCGGACGCGATATCATCTGTATCGGATTGAGGCGAAGTAGGAGTCAGGCCGCCGACAGACTTCAGCGGTAGTCGTCTCCACGCAGGCTCTGCAGCACCGAATCCTGCCATCTCCGAAGCTCGGTCGCCATCTTCTCGACTTGCTCCGAACGCTCGTTAGCGACGTCATGGGACTCGTCAATATCATGGCGCAGGTCATAGAGTTGTCTCTGCTCGGTTCCATCTTTCCCATTGCGAACGAGGAGTTTGTAGTGACCATCGATCCAGGCACGATCTCCCAGGTAGTCGCGATCTCGAATTCGAGGATGATGGTAATTCCGAAAGTTCCTTGTCAGGATCCCTCCGCTTTCCTTGACCAGCGGCGTGGTTCCTCTCTGCAATTCCGGATCAATATAGGGTTTCGCGCCGGCATCCGGTCGGGAGAAATGCCAGAAGCCAACCGGTTCTTCCCGTTCCGTGATTTCGCCTTGGATCAAAGGCAGTAGGCTGGTGCCATCAAACGGTCGATCCGGAAGCGGAATCTCTGCGATATCGCAAAGGGTGGGGAGGATGTCGCTCGTCACTGCCGGAATATCCGTGATGCGTGGTTCGGTGATCATGGTCGGCCATTCGATGATGCCAGGAACGCGAATGCCACCTTCGGAGAGTGTTCCCTTCTGTCCTCGAAACGGGGTTGCGAGCGGTGCGCTCGGGGGTGTGCCGTTGTCGCTGCAGAACCACACCAGCGTGTTCTCGTGGATGCTCTTTTTCCGGAGAGCGTCCCGCAGGGTGCCGATCGCGCGATCCATGGCAGTGATCTCCGCGTAGCGTTCCCGTAGGACCGCTCGAAGCGGTCGTTTGACCCGCTTGCCTGTTTCGTTGGAGGTCAGGCTGACTTCTTTGTTTTCCAGTTCCTCAGGCAGGTTGTCGTAAAGGGCGAGGTCCTCTTCAAGTCCACTGTAGGGTTCGTGAGGCGAACCAAACCAGATCACTGCGAGGAAGGGGGAATCATCTGCTTCGGCTTCGCCGATGAATCGCAAGGCTTCGTCGACGACGATGGCGGAACTCTCTCCCTTGATCACCTCCGGCGGTCCGCCCTGGCGTGACATGGGAGGATTCATTTCGAAGAAGTTGTCGTGTGAAACGTAGTCATCGAATCCCATCGCTCCCGGGTTGGTCGGGGAGGCACTTTTCACCGGGCCGATATGCCATTTGCCAAAGTGTCCGCAGCGGTATCCCTTCGATTTCAGAAGGTGAGCGATGGTGATTTCCTCGGGACGGATCGAGTAGCCCGGAGTGAAAGTCCCGTAGCGATTCGGATGGCGCCCTGTTAGGAAACTCCCGCGCGTTGGCGAGCAACTGGAATGCGCGGAGTAGAAGTAGTCGAACCGGAGTCCCTGCACAGCCATTTCATCGATCACTGGTGTTTTGAGGTGCGGATGATCGTAGTAACCCGTCTCCTCCCATCCATGGTCGTCGCCCATGAGAAGAATGAAGTTCACGGGTTCGGACGCGACAACAGCCCCGGATACGAAGAGGGTTAACAGGGGAAGTAAGCCGATTGAGGCGGGACGAAAACTCATGTCACCATAGTTTCCGAATCCCCACATTCCGTCAATTAGGGGATGAAGCCGTTCTTGAGATACGGCCAAAACCCATAATCTAAGCTAGATTTCTGCGAGACTGGCGACTTTGTTCTTATGATGAAGCCTGCCTCCCAAGAAAACCACGAAACAACTTACCGGCCATCACGCTGGTTTTACCAGAGGTTTGC
>PKCI01000199.1 GCA_002862135.1 Verrucomicrobiota bacterium
TATTAAGATATGTCAATAATATGGAGATAAAAAAGTCACTTTTTCATATCAACAAATAGTATGGAAGATTCGCTCATTTCACGGGATGGTGTAAATTTCCCCGTTTCGTCATGAAAAAGCTCCTCAATTTCAGGTTTCGAGCCCTTTTGAGACTGGGATTTTGTGCGGCAATTACCTTTCTTACGGCCTGCGCCAGCAAACCTGCTGAGCAATCTGTCGGTATGGCAGTGAAATACGGCACTGTGTCTAATCTCGAGAATATCAAAGTTCGAGTGAGCCTCAGTAACCGGACGGTCTACGTCTACGAGAATGAAGAACCACGCTTTGTGGCTGCCGTCGCAATCGGTAAAGCCTCCAACCCAACCCCGGTTGGCAACTTCAAGGCTTTAAACAAGTTGCCGCGCAAACGCTCGAACACCTATGGATTCTGGGTGAAGGGGAGTGAGATTGTACCTGGTAAGCGCAAAAGCATGCCTTACGGGTATCGCTACGTAGGATACCCCATGCCCTGGTGGGTCGAGTTCAAGTCGGGCTACGGCTTCCACGCCGGAGCCGTCTGGCCGCAGCCAAGAACCAACGGATGCCTCCGTCTTCATAGCACGATCGCCTCTGACTTCTTTCACCTCGTGGAGCCGGGAACACCGATTCACATTGCCGACAGCCTTCCAGAGGACTCGACGCTCGGAAGAAACGTGCCCCGCCCAACTGACTACAAGTTACCGGATTCGCCACGTTCTGTGCTAATTACTGACGCCCCATTTGATTCGATGGGCGTTTTGTTCTAGAAGATAGTTTCACTCCAGTCCCAACATGCAAAGCCCTCCCAAGAAGAAATCACGCGTCAACGTCCGCACCCCGCAGGTGATGGAGCGCGTCCAGGCTGAAGTCGCCAATCATTACCAGAGCTCTATTGTGGAGAAAGTTCGAAATCGGGGCGGCGTGCTCACGGTGGGTGACACCACAGTACGTTTGGCGAAACAGTTTGGATTTTGCTACGGTGTCGAGCGAGCGATCGATTTGGCCTATGCGTCGCGCAGTGTATTTCCGGAGAGTCGAATTTTCCTCATCGGTGAGATCATTCATAACCCGGAAGTGAATCGCCAGCTCGAGGAAATGGAAATCACTTCGCTTCCGTGGCGGGAAATGGATGAGCAATATGATTCGCTGAATGAAGACGATGTTGTCATCGTCCCCGCTTTTGGTGCTCCTGTTTCTTTTATGGACAAAGTCGAGTCCCAGGGTTGTCGAATTGTTGATACAACTTGCGGTGATGTCATGAAAGTCTGGCGACGTGTCAGGAATTTTGCGAAGGATGGTATCACCTCCATTATCCATGGAAAGGCCGACCACGAAGAGACTAGGGCCACGGCATCCCGGGCCGAAGGGGATGACGGGGCTGGTCACTACCTGATTGTATTAACGCTCGAAGACGTCGATAAGGTGTGTCGCTATATCGTCGATGGTCTCAATAAGGAGGAGTTTTTCTCATCATTTGAGGGCTCCTTTTCAAAGGGTTTTGATCCTGATAAACACTTAAATCGAGTAGGTGTGGCCAACCAGACAACCATGCTTAAGTCGGAAACGGAGGAAATCCAGAACAGGGTCCGCAAGGCGGTTGCTGAACGTGATGGCTCCGAGGAGAATTTTTCAGTCTTCGACACGATTTGTGGTGCGACGCAGGAACGACAGGACGCCCTCTTCGAGATGCTGAAGAGCAAGATGGATCTGCTTCTTGTGGTGGGTGGGTATAACAGCTCCAACACCTCTCATCTCGTAGAGATTGGTGAAAAGGAACTGCCGACGTTTTTTATTCGAAGCGCTGAATGCATTCTTTCCCTGGAAGAGGTCGTGCATTTTGATCTGGAAGAGGGGGCTGAGGTGACCAGTTACACTGAAATCTTCGAGAGGGAATCATCCGCAATTATTGGTGTCACGGCGGGTGCGTCCTGCCCTAACAATCTGATCGAAGAGACCATTTTGAAGGTCTTCGAGCTTCGTGGTGTGTCGGTCGACCAAATCGAAGCCGCGTGATCTCAGCGGCGTTTGAAGATCGATTGGCTGTTGGCGTAAAGATTTCCAAGGATACTTGACAGGCTTTGCCGGAAGAACTTGTCAAGATGTTGGTGCAGAGTGGCTGACGCGGACGCGGATCCTCCGCGCTTCCAAAGTTCACTAAGCCGTTTTTCGTTGGCAGATAATTCTGCATCGACAATGGACTCCCAGTGCGCCGGGTTGTTGCTGGGGTCCTGCCAGGCGCCCCGCCCGCGACCGAAGTGAGCGACGGCGAGGTAGAGCATGATGATGAATTTAACCTGGGTGACGAAGTGTGCCTCGGTCCATCGCACCCGGTTCTGTCCCGAGCGGGTCAAGTTGTAGCCGCGAGTCAGAGCAAAGGTGGTTGCTCCGCCCAGGAGCATTCCAATCACAGCCCCGCCGCCGAAAGTCATGCCTCCTGAAATCAGATCGGCTGAGAGCCCGCCGACCAGACCTGAGACAGCTCCGCCGATCGTGGCGACGAGAGGCTCTTCGATATCCCGCTTCACGGCAAATTCATCGCGCGAGGATTCGGCAAGAGTTGAGGCGGTTTCACCGTCGAGGCCGTGCAAGGCGATAAGCTCATTAACGGTGGTTGCCGTGGTTTCGGCGAGACGGCCGTACATGACCTGTTGAATCTTATCGAGATCCTTGTTTCTCTCAGAACGAAGAATTAACTCTCTCAGCTTTTCGGTGAGATCCTTCTGCGGGAGCGGTTCTGAGTCGGTCAATGCCTCTCTGGCCCAATGACTCATCTCGGATACAGCGCGGTCGAATATGCCCAGATTTCGTTCAATCCATGCAGTCGTGAGTTTTCGGGCAGCCACTTGCGTGTCTCCGCTGACGACGGATCCTGCTTGTTCGAGAATGTGATGCTCTTGGGTCCAGCAGCGAGTGAAGGCGTCAAGAATGCTGACGTGCTTTACGATTTCGTGATTTTTGAAATGCTCGCGCCAAGCGGCTTCGTTCGTCCGGTCGCGTTCCGGATCAGGTTGGCCGGTTTGGTTGAGATAGACGAGGACAGGTTTGCCGATCCATTCAATGATTTCCACCTCGAGGTCCACGAAGCCCACGCTTTCGGGCGGCTGTGATGCATCGACAAGGTAGAGGACGACGTCGGCCTCGGATTGGACGTTGCGGATAGCCTCCTGGCTGCACCAAAGCGATTTGTCGCGGGTGCGATCCCAGACCTGGTGAAGAATCCAACCAATTGGATTCTTGCTGTAGCGAAGACGCTTGGCGAGCTTAGCAAGGTTGGAGCCAAATCCCGGTGTATCCCAGATTTTGGCAGAAATGCCGTCTGCTTCGATGAGGGTATGAGCTTCCGGAATCACTGTCACGTGGGCACTGTCGGCCACGTCGCCCACGTCGCTGCGAAGGAGAGTGCGTGCCAGCGCAGTTTTCCCGACGTTAGTGTGTGAGATCAAGCTGAGAACAATTTCCCGGTCGGAGGAAGGCATGGGCGAGTCAGGATTCACTGGAGGATGATGGCATGCTATCGCCTCCCGTCAGCAGAAATTGTACCTTTGTTCCGGAAAAGAGTTTTTCCCAGGCGGCAAGTCTGTCAACGCGACGTTTTCCGGCGTCGGGAAAGTCTGCCGCTGTATGGTCGAATCTCGTCGTGTCGAGAATGACGAACTCGACAGGGTTGGGTGCTTGACTTGACAGGGTTTGGTGCAGAGTGAGGTGAGTTTCTTTCTCCGGAGTGGCGGCAAAGTTGAAGAGAATGGCGAGTCTCGCTCCTGCGTCGAATGAGGGATTGCCGGGATCTTCTTCGTTGCCGAAATCGATGGTTGGCAACCAGTCGATTTCGACCGGGCACAGCAGGGTAGATTCGAACCGGTTTACGATCACCTGTTTCACTTCCTCACCCGGATTGAGAGAGTAAGGGATGACCTGCAATTCCCGGGCGTTGCCGGTGGAAATAGCGAGGAGATGCTCAAAGTAGTGCGGGCAGGTCTCTCGATAGGGTAGATTCCGGAGCAGGTGTGAACTGCGGATTCTCCAGAGAACGCCGAGCAGGGTGCGGGGGAGGATGACGAACAGGCCAATAGTGATGGCATACCAGTGAATCCATCGCGCCGCGTTTTCCCCGCCGACTTCGTATCCACCGGACTGCCAATGCATCGCATTGAGTTCTTTGATGGATGGTAATTGATCTCCGGAGATGGCGACAGCCGGACCGAGGATAAACTGAAGGAACGGGCTCAACTGACTGGCATTTGTGATGAAAGTACTTTCCCAAACGGCTAGATACTCGTTGGCGAGACCCTTGATATACATCCCTCCGATGGCTGCGGCAGCGAGAGTCAATGCGACAAAGTGGAGGAGTGATTTGATGCGTGCACCAAGCATGTCGAACTGAAGTTGATACCAGCGTCTTTTATACAGCTTCCGGGCAGCTTCGAGCGGTGAAGGATTTTCGGGGTCAGCCAGGGTGTGTTTTTCGGGGTCGGAAATGAAGCGCACGCAGGCGCTCGTCCAGTATCCGCTGAACAGAGTGTCTCGATGGTGGAAAAAAAGTAGTGCTTCACGAAGGTAGATGATAATGTTCCATGCTAGGATTCCCAGCAGTGGAAACGAGAGGATGTTAATGCGCTTGTCAGGGCCCAGTTCGTTGGTAAGGAAACCGACGGCGGCCGCGACAACGAAAAGAGTGCCCGACAGCAATCCAAGGCGATGTTTGTCCCCGGAAGCGAGCAGCAAGCTGGACATATCAGGGAACCGTGCGAGCAGACGTGGGATGATGGCCTCCGATCGCTTAGCGAAAAAAGAGTGTTGGTCGGCTGAGGAACTGTCCTTTGGCAGGGGGGCTCCGGCGATTGCCGCGGCGTCTATCCGATCTGAATTGTGAACGGCGACACCCTTTTCGTCGGTTTGCTCGACCGCTTGAACGATAATGATTTTTCTGACCTCCTCGGGTTTCATCCAGTTTCGAAGAGATCAAATGGCAGCGGGTTTATTCGCGAGTGCACTCACCCGCGAAGGATCCTGTTCGTAAAAGTGAGCGAGGCCGATGGCGAGGGCGTCAGCTGCATCATGAGGCGGCGTTTCTGTCAGGCCGAGAAGGGCGCGGATCATGAAGGCGACCTGCTGCTTGTCGGCGGCGCCTTTCCCGACAACTGCCTGTTTGACTCGCCTTGGGTTATATTCGTAAACCTCCAGGCCAAACTCGGCCGCAGAGAGAATGGCGGCTCCGCGGGCGGCTCCCATGGTGATGGCTGTCTTCAAGCTTTGCACGTAGATCACGCCCTCGACGGCGCATACCTCCGGGTTGTGATCCTGAATGACATCGCGAAGTTGTTCGCGAATCGCGACGAGGCATCCTGACTGTCGCACTTTGCGCCCGTTTTCGATGACGCCGTAGGTCACCACCTTGTAGGCGGGTTTTCTGCCGGCTTCAAGCTGCCGTTCGATGACGGCGTAGCCTGTGTTCCTCAGGGCGGGATCAATGGATAAAACTCGCACGGGCTAACGTAACACCGGAATGAGAATACGGCATCCGCCAGTTTTGATTCTCCGGGCGTTGAGAATCAATTGTCGTAGATGCGAACGTTGGCGTCACGCCGAAGCTTGAGCAGCCAGGACTCCATGTTCTTCTGGCGCTTTTCGATTCTAAGGCGCTTGTCTACCTCTTCCTCAAGCTTCTCATAGGAAGGGGCGGACTGGCCGACACGTTTTTCGACTTTAAGGATGCGCCAGAACGGGCCGTCATCGAGAGGGGCACTGATTTGGCCGGGAGGGATTGCATAAGCTGCCTCGGTGAGTCCCGCGTTGAGGGTGCCTCGGCCAATAATTCCAACATAGCCACCCTTGGCGGCAAAGCTGTCCGCGGAATGGGCTTTGGCCAGGGCATCGAAGTCGACTCCAGAGTTCAGGTTGCCGACGATCTCCTTGATCAGAGCTTCCTGAGCATCAAAGGTGGAATCCGGGGTTTGCTTAGGAATAGACATGATTCGCAGCTGAACTTTTCCTTCGGAAGCGAACTCGCTTTTGATTTCGTCGTATTTTTCCTTTTTCTCCCATGGAGTATTTGGCACTGCGTTGCCACCGGAGTTCTGGGATCGCAGCGCTTGAATTGCGATCTGGTCACTTTGTATTTTCCGGAACTGAGCGATGGTTATGCCGGAGTCGTTGAGATCCTTCACGAATTTATCGCGGTCTCCATTAAAGCGATCCTGCACAAAACGCGTGACCGACTCGTCCACATACTGCTCCTTGATGACGCCGCCGAGACGCTCGAATTCCGTGAGGATGAGCTTTCGGTCAATGAGGTCATCGAGAGCGCGTTTTTCCATTTCCCGGATTTCGCGTTCTGCCTGCGCCCTGCTGACCATCCCTTTGTTTCCCATGAGCCAGACTCGGACCTGAGTTTGAACGGCCGCATCGACCATTGACTGGGTGATGGGCTCGCCGTTGACAACGGCGCGAATACTGTTCAGCACGATAGGTTTCGCTTCACCGATGGTGGCGAATCCAAGGGCGGTCACGGCCACTGCCAGGCAGGGCAACTTTTTCAGGAAGCTCATGGGTTTATCAGGGTTGGCAAGCGGCTGGCTCTGCGAAGCAGCTTATAAGTCTAGGACCCAATCTAAAGTGGACTCAAGCCATTCTTCTTCGTTGTCTCCGATTAAACGCGGGAATTTACCGTTTATTTGAATGTATTTCCCGTTTTTCACAAGTTTTAGCTTCCTATCCCTGACCTCGAGGGAGCTGCACCCTTTGAGGGCGGCCCGGACCTTTATTTCCGTGCCAATGAGCAGGAATTCGACAGGAGGCGGAATTCGACCAAATCGGTCGCCCCAGTTTTCCCTGAGAAGCTCGAGGTCCTCGACTCGCGATGCTTCGGCCAGTTCGCGGTAGGCAGTGATACGAAGGCGCGCTTCAGGCATGTAGTCAGCAGGAATGAAAGCAGGCAGGGTGCCCTTGGGACGCACTTGATATTGGCCTTCATTGGTGCTGAGAAACTCGATGTTCATCGAAAGCTCAACTCGACCTGCTGAGGGTTCTCCCTTGAGCTTAGCTACGGACTGCTTAAGCAGCTGGCAATATAGATCGAATCCGATGGCCGCGATATGTCCACTCTGCTGAGTGCCGAGGAGATTGCCGGCTCCGCGAATTTCGAGATCGCGCATAGCGATTTTGAAACCTGCGCCGAGCGTTGAGTACTGTTTGATCGCGTTGATCCGTTTCCGCGCGTCTCCAACTGTGAGCATGTCGGGGGGGAGCATGAGGTAAGCGTAAGCCCTGCGATCAGCACGCCCGACTCGACCGCGGATCTGGTAAAGATCAGCGAGCCCGAACCGGTCCGCGCGGTCAATGATGATGGTATTGGCGTTGGGAATGTCGACCCCGCTTTCGATGATGGTAGTACAGACCAGAACATCGAATTCGTGGCGGATGAACCGGTTCATGACATCCTCGAGTTCTTCGTCTTCCATCTGCCCGTGCCCAACTTCGACCCTGGCTCCCGGAACGAGGTTTTCGATTCGTCTCTTCATACCGCGAATCGTTTTGACGCGGTTGTGCAGAAAAAAGACCTGTCCCTGGCGGTTGAGTTCTTTCTCAACGGCGGACCGGATGATGCGCTCATCGTAGGGACAGACCGTGGTGGCGACGGGTCGCCGGTTCGGAGGAGGAGTATCAATGACGGACATTTCCCGAACACCCATCATGGAGAGATAGAGGGTTCGGGGGATGGGAGTCGCGGATAAAGTGAGGACGTCGACGAAACGCCACATCTCTTTGAAGCGCTCTTTATGAGTGACGCCGAAGCGCTGTTCCTCGTCCACAACCACGAGTCCGAGATCTTTAAACTGAACGTCTTTAGAAATGAGGCGGTGAGTGCCCACGACAATGTCTATCCCTCCGGTCGACAGGTTGGCGAGGGTCTGTCGCTGCTGGGCTGTGGTGCGGTAACGGCTAAGCGTTTCAATGCGGACAGGGAAATCTGACATACGCTCCCGGAAGTTCTGAAAATGTTGTTCCGCCAGGACAGTGGTAGGAACCAGGATTGCCACCTGCTTCCCTGACATGACCGCCTTGAAAGCGGCCCGGATGGCGACCTCGGTTTTTCCGAATCCAACGTCGCCGCAAATGAGACGGTCCATCGGCTTGGGGCGCTCCATATCCGACTTGGCCTCTTCGATGGCACGGAGCTGGTCCGGTGTCTCCTTGTAGATGAAGGCGTTCTCAAACTCCCATTGCCACTTGTTGTCGGGAGGGTGGCAGAATCCGGAATGAGCTTCACGCTCGGCCTGAATGGATAACAGGCGGGCGGCGTAGTCCATGATCGAATTTTCCGCATCACGACGGAGTCGGGACCAGCGCTTGTCACCCAGTTTGGAGAGCTTTGGTGCTTTTTTGCCCGTGCCGATGTAGCGCGAGACGAGGTGAGCCTGATCGAGCGGGACGTAGAGCCGGGCCTGCTCGTCGTATTCGATCACAAGAACTTCGTCGCTGCCATCGGGCGTTTTCTTGTCCTTAATGCCGCGGAATTTGCCGATCCCATAATCGATATGAACAACGAGATCGCCGTAATTGAATTCCCGCAGACTACTGACTTGCTGACTGACCTGCCGCTCGCG
>PKCI01000234.1 GCA_002862135.1 Verrucomicrobiota bacterium
ATTATCGATCCTTCCGACGGCAACAAGGTGCTCTGGCAGCACAATCTCAGCGGCCCGGTTCACAACCTTCACCTTCTTCCCAACCTCAACCTGCTCACCCAGGATGGCTGGAAGAATATCATCGAGATTGACCTGACCGAAGGCATTGTCTGGAACTACGACGCCGCAAAGTCGAATCGCAGCACGGCGAACACACCCGACAAGTATGAGGTGCACGCGGTGCAGCGCCTCGACAAGGAAAAGACAATGATCGTGGAATCCGGATCCAGCCGCATCATTGAAGTCGGCGCCAAGGGCAAACTTTTGAAAGAGTTGCCGCTCCAGGTCAGCGAGCCTAACGGCCACTCTGACACCCGCCAGGTCCACAAGCTTAGCAACGGTCATTACCTCGTAGCTCACGAAGCTGACCAGGTTGTGAAAGAGTATGATCCCGATGGCAAAGTTATCTGGGAATTCCCCATCCCACTTTTCGGCAAGAAGCCGGCCCGCGGCCATGGTCCCGATGGCTTCGGCGGTCGATGCTTCAATGCGATCAAGGCGAAGAACGGGAACTATCTCATTGCGACCGGTAACGGGCACAGCGTCCTCGAAGTCACCCCCGAAAAAGAAATCGTTTGGAAGCTGGAACAGAATGATCTCGAAGGAGTCACTCTGGCCTGGGTCACCACTCTACAGGAACTCGGCAATGGCAACCTCGTCATCGGTAATTGCCACGCTGGCCCTGACAATCCGCAAATAATCGAGATCACCCGTGATAAAGAAATCGTCTGGAGCTTCAATGATTTCGAGACGTTTGGCAATGCTCTCGCGGTTTCACTGATAGTCGACGGCGAAACCGCCAAGGCTATTCGTGCCAAACTCACGGCTTCGAATTGACCGGCGTCTTCTGTCTTTTCCCGGTATGTCTGCCCGTCGCTGCGCTCTTGAAGCCCTCAACACCTGGGAGGACACGTCGGTCTATGCTAATGAAATCCTCTCGGAACTGGCCGGTAACTTTCGCCTTTCCTCGGCTGACCGGGGACTGGCCCAGGACATCTTCTACGGCACGATCCGCAACCTGTTCCTGGTCGACGAAATCATTGAAAAACTCCGAAGAGGACGGATCAAGCCGTCGACCCAGAACGTTCTCAGGGTCGGTCTCTACCAGATCTTCTGCTCCGGTATCGCCAACCACGCCGCCGTCAACGAAACTGTCAATCTCGCCCGGCAGCATGAGAAAGGTCTCGTCAACGCGATTCTCCGTAATACACTGCGTCGGGAAAGTGAGTTCAAATCGGAGATCGAAAACTGGCCTTTGGAAGACCGCTTCTCCCACCCCGGCTTTCTGATCGAACGCTGGGAAAAGCAATTCGGTGAGGAGAACACTCGTGCCCTTCTCGAATGGAACAATCGCCCACCGTCCGTCTTTGCCCGCATTAATGCACTGAGCTCCGATGCCGAAGCATTGAACAGGGTGAAGTCAGAGACCCAACCCTGTTTGCTCGGCGATGACTACCCGGATTTCTTCAGGGTCGAGGGAGTTCCTAACGCCGACTGGCTCAACGAGGGGCTCATTTATATACAGGATCCCAGCACTTCGCACTCGTGCCGACTACTGGCACCTCAACCCGGAGAGGCCGTTCTCGACGCCTGCGCCGCACCCGGAGGAAAAACGGGATACCTTGCCGCCCTGATGGACAATACAGGACAAATCACCGCTACAGACAGCTCAAACCAGCGCCTCCAGCAAACTCGAGAAAACCTTGATCGACTCGGCATCAACAACACCAATATCACCCAGGCTGACTGGTATCATGAAGATCAAATGCCGGAAGGCACCCAGTTCGACGCCATCCTCCTCGACGTACCGTGTTCCAACAGTGGCGTGATGCGTCGCCGCGTTGATGTTCGCTGGCGCCTGCAACCCGATGATTTCAAACGCCAGGCCAAGGCTCAGGCTCGACTGCTCAAAAACGCGACCCGCTACCTCAAGCCGGGAGGACGTCTCGTCTACAGCACCTGCTCCATCGATCACATAGAAAATGAAGCGGTCATTGAGGCTTCCGGGCTCAAGGTGGAGGAGATTCAACGCTGCCTTCCTTGGGAGAACGGTTACGACGGAGCTTTTGCGGCGCTTCTCCGTCCCTGATTTCTAACCTGCCATCACTTGCACCAAGCCTGAAATTCAGATAACAGTTCGAAATGTTCCGTTCCCTCGCCAGTTCGATCCTGACCTTCATAGCGGTCTTGCTCTTCGCGTTCATCATTTTCTTCCTTTGGAGCGGTAGCCAAGGCATCAAGATTTCGCGCGTCGCTATGGAAGGTGACAAGTCCACGCCGCAGATCCTGGCCGACATCCGCAACCAACAGGCAAGGGCTAACGAAATCGTCAGCACCGGCAATGAAGAGGAAATGGATGAGCCAGAAGTGGCTATGTCCAGCGGTGACGGTCCACCCGTGGTCATCTGGGTCAGCATTCCCGGTTTTCGCGGTGACTACCTCGAAAAGGCAGACACTCCCTTCTTCGACATGCTCGCCAGCGATGGCGACGAAACCAACAAGATGCGACCAAACTTTCCGTGTCTCACCGCTCCGGCCCACATCACCCTCGCAACAGGTGTTACCGCCTCGACTCACGGTATCCTCGGCGACAAGGTTCGCGTCGACGGCAATATTGTCGTGGCCAATGACCCTGCTCTCCTCGATGCTGAGCCGATCTGGACAACCGCGACGCGGCAAGGAATCAAAACTCTCGTTCACGACTGGCCGATCTCATTCAACCAGACCGGCGAGTATGCGGCAGCTGATTTTCTCTCCAGCTACGATGAGAGCCTCGACGATGCTGCCCGCCTAAACCGCGCTCTGGAAGCTTGGCGCGCTGGATCTAGTAGAGAAGCCGCACCCACTCCTGCCGCTGACGCCCCCGCAGATGCTGCGGAGGGCGACGCAGAAACGGTAGCTGATGCCGGAGACGCGGACAAGTTCCGTCTTGTGATGCTTCGACTCGACGACATTCTTAAGGCGGGCCTCGAGTTCGGTCCACGGGAGAATGAAACTTACGAAGCTATCGCCAAGACCGACGCAGCGCTGAAGTCCTTCTTCGAAACCGTTCAGGCGGAGTGGAGCGCCCTCGCTCCGAAAAATGCCAACCTGATCTTCCTCGTCACCACTGACCACGGTATGGCAGAGCGCCAGAAAAATGTAAACATCCCCCACCTCCTCGGCGATGAGATGATGGCCAATGCGGACATCATCGCCCACGATGCCATCGCCAACCTGTTCTTCAAGGACCTCCCCGAGTCAGAAGGCGAACAGAAGGTCTTTAAGGAAAAGTTCGATAGCGAGTTGAGCAAGCGAATCTACTTCCGGACCATTAAGAAGGAGGAGCTACCCGAAGAGTGGCATTATAATCACCCCGAGCGCACGGGCGACCGCATCCTTGTCCTCAAGACCGGCTACGCCTTTTCCGAAGAAAAATCTGACGATCCGGTCTTTGATCCGATTACCGGATTCTCAGGTTTCGGTTACCCCGTCGAGGAGTCGATCCGGATGTCAGGGCAAATGCTCATTTCCGGTTACCCCAATGCCCCCATCAGCAGCGGTAGACTGGATGAGATTGACCAGCTCGGCTTCCACGCCACCGTGGCCAAGCTCCTTGGTATCGAGCCAGCTGCCGGCGCTTCCACAGAAGCGCTTCCAGTCGACTGATTCTAAAAACTCAGCGCGAATCCCATCCGCCGGGAACCAAAAAAGCGTTTCCCAACCATGCACACATCGCGCCGCGTACGCTGGGTTCAGGGGTTGCCCGACACTTAACATTTGGAAACCGTTGCAAGTCCTACCACTATTTGCAGCGCTGAAAACCTGAAGTTCGTTCTCAGGTGTCTTGCCTGATGATCCAAAAAGCGGGACCGCCCAAAGCGCCCCGCCAAGGTTGTTCTGGTCGCAAATTTAAGCCTCCACCGGCTCCGAAGAAGATGGAGCCGTTGAAACCTCATCCATCTCGGCGCGGAACCAGATGGCCATCCCCCAGATCAGCAGGCCGATGTTCTCTGCAACTTTGACCGGGTAGTTCAGCTCCTCATTGCCACCAAAACAGCCGCAGGTAATATCGAGGCCTCGAACCCAACCCAATATCACTGCGCCAGTGAACATCACGAGGGCCCCAACGAGAACAAAAGCACCCCCGCGTGCCCATTTACCAGCCATCACAGCGATGCCAGCCACAATTTCCACCCACGGAATCAGCAAAGCCATCGCGGGGGCAATCGGATCGCCAATGATTCTAAAATTCCTTACGTCTTCTGCGAATGAAATGGGGTCCTTCAACTTAGCGATGCCACTCCAGATAAAGAGAGCCCCGAAGCCGAGTCGAAGTATGAGCCAGAAGATTTTCATCAGGGGGGATCAGGCTGCGCGAAAATGAACAACACACACCGAATGCACCAATTTCGACCGGTCTTCAAGCCGCATGTTCAGAATCAGAATGCACAAAACATTCCTCCCTGCGCCGCCAAGGGGCCACTAGAATGGATCACCCTCCGCATGGATTCAGCATCCGCATAGTTGAAGGCGTCAAAAAATGTCATTTATCTCTTCATCGATGGATAACGGGAGCTTTTTACCCTTTGTGAAAAAGAAAAGGTTTGCATGGCATCATCTTGCATCTGGTGACCATCAATCAAGAGGACCAAAACAATGCCATGGAGGCGGAAACTACCGCGTTACCGAAGTCGAAGGATGGGTCGCTGTCGCCATATTGTCCTAAAGTTATCTTAAATTGAGCCCAATCAGGGCCCGATAGACGTATTTGGCTTGGAATGTGCTATTATAGCTTCTGGCTGAGCTGCGCTATATCTCCCTCCCACATTATGGCCACCTTACTTCCTGAGATTTCCAAAGACGCTCCATTCACGGCTGAACAGCGCGAGTGGATCCAGTCCTATATGACCGAATTTGCCAGGCGAGTCACTGGCGCAACCGCTGCACCAGTGGGTTCCGGCCCGAGCAAACCTCGCGCGCTATTTCTCGTGGGCAGCCAGAGTGGCAACGCTCAGGCGCTTACAGAGGGCTTTGTTGAGGTCATGAACGCCGATGGCTGGGCGGCCGAGGCCCTCGATATGGAAAAGCACGCCTCTGTGGACCTTTCCGCGGAGAAGCTCATTCTCATCGTTACCAGCACCTGGGGCGAAGGCGACCCGCCGGACAACGCCGAAGATTTCTGGGCCAAGTTCTCATCTGAAGAGCAAGCCCGCCTTGAGGGAGCTAGGTTCTCCGTTTTAGCCCTAGGCGATACAAATTACGCCGACTTTTGCGAGATGGGTAAGCTTTTCGATGCCCGCCTCGAAGAACTGGGAGCCACGCGAATTGTTCCAAGGGTCGATTGCGATGTGGACTACGAAGATCCTGCCGAGAAATGGTTTCGCGCGGTCACCACCAAGCTGGACGAAATCGGGAAGGACCATTTCGCCGTGTTGACCGATGGCGGTCCAACAACCTTGGAAGAACCGCCGGAAGCGATCCCCTACGGCAAAAAGAATCCCTTCCCAGCTCCCATGAAGTTTCGCGAGAAGCTGAACCTAGAGCCTTCGCCGCGGGACACCCGCCATATCGAGCTCATTCTCGACGGGTCTGATTTAAATTATGAAGTCGGTGATGCCGTTGCGACCTACCCGCGAAATGACACGGGTCTGGTCGATGAAATTCTCAACGCGCTGCCATTTAATACCTCCGTTTCTGTGGAAGCTCACGACGGCCGCAAGCTGTCGCTACGAGATGCTCTGATCGAGTGCTACGATATTCGGACAGTGACTAAGGCGATCCTGAAGAAGTGGGAGCCCTTCACCTGCCACCCTTACCTCCGAGCAGTGATCGAAGATGACGCCACTGTCAGTTTAATCGTTGACGGCATTGAGATCATCGACCTCATTTACGAATTTCCGGCCGATTTCAAAAGCGGCCAGGATTTCATCGGCCTGCTCCGCAAGCTGACTCCGCGCCTTTACTCCATTGCCTCCAGCCCTAAAAAGCACCCCGGCGAGGTTCACCTCACCGTCGCCAAGGTCGTCTACGAATCCAAGGGGCGTGTCCGCAAAGGCGTTTGCTCTACCTTCCTCTGCGAGGGCATGGGCGAAGACGAGACGGTTCGTCTATTCATGCAGCCGACCAAGCACTTCAAGCTACCTACTGATCTGAGCAAAGATGTCATCATGGTCGGCCCGGGGACGGGTATTGCGCCTTTTCGCGCGTTTCTCGAAGAACGCCAGATCACCAAGGCCGAGGGTCGCAACTGGCTCTTTTTCGGCAATCCGCACGAAACCACGGACTATTTCTACAAAGATGAGTTCGACGCCATGCAGGAGGAGGGAGTTCTCACCAGGATTGATCTCGCCTGGTCCCGCGATCAGGAATACAAGGTCTACGTCCAAGACAAGATTCGCGACAACGCCGAAGAAGTCTGGAACTGGCTCGAAGGCGGTGCTCACTTTTACGTCTGCGGCGACGCCAAGTATATGGCCGTCGATGTCGAAAAGGAATTGCTCGCCCTGATCCAGAAATACGGCAAGGTCGACGAAGAAGGAGCCCAAGCCTACATCAAACAGCTCAAAGACGACCATCGCTACCAGCGTGACGTCTACTAGTCTTGTATCGGGAGATGCTGAATCGTAAAGCTGCCCCGTTTTCCGTATATCCGCTTTTCAGTAGTACTGATCTCGGCGAACAAACAGCAGCAAGCCAGCCTAACGAAGATCTAGGGTAGAGACTCACTCCGCCCCGAGTTCCTCAACGCGCTCAGCCACCGGCGGGTGACTGTAATTGAGGAACACATAAAAAGGATGTGGCGTCAGGTTACTGAGATTGTCTCTGCTCAACTTGCGAAGCGCGTCCGCCATGGCCCCGGGATTGCCTGTCACCTCAGCAGCGTAAGCGTCTGCTTCGAATTCATGTTTACGGCTCAACAGGCTACCGCCAATCGACAGGAGATCATTGACCGGACTCATCAGGATTACGAAAAGGATCAGACTCACATAAACTGACGTGTCCTTTACACCGAAAGCGTCAAACAATGCCCGGTTCTCCATCATCATTCCCAGAAGAAAGAACATCGCTCCCGTCGTTGCTACGCCAATGATCATCGACTTTACGATATGGCGGCGCTTGTAGTGCCCGATCTCATGGGCGAGAACGCCGACGAGTTCAGGGACTGTGTGATTCTCGATCAACGTATCAAACAGAGCGATTCGCTTGTTGTTACCAAACCCCGTAAAAAAGGCATTCGATTTCGAGGAACGCTTGGACCCGTCCATCACAAAGACCTCCTTGAGTGGGAAATCACACTTCTCCGCCATCTCATGGATCTCTGATTTCAGCTCACCCTCTACGAGAGGTTCAAACTTGTTGAAGAGCGGCATGATCCAGGTGGGAGCGACATAGGTAAGCGCAAGGGAAAACACGGTCACCAGTCCCCAGACCCAGACCCATGCCATGGGTATGGATTGAAAAATCCAGAGAATAGCAGCGAGTAATGGCAGCCCTATCAAAGCGCCGAGGACCAATCCCTTGAGCTGATCCAAAACCCAGGTGCTGAAGGTGGTGCGATTAAATCCAAACTTCTCCTCAATCACGAAGGTGGAATAAAGGTTGAAAGGCAGGTCGATCACACGATGCGCCAACATCAAGGTCACCACAAAAATAAGACCGGAAACAATGGGGCCGTGCCCGAGAGATCTTACCTGCTCATCGAGCCAGCCGAATCCTCCCAGCCACCAGAAAACGAAAAGTAAAACCAGCGAAAAGATCCCTTCACCAATTCCAAATACCGCGCGGACGCGGGTGTATTCCTGAGACTGCTCATAGGCCTCCCCATCGACAAAACCCTCAAAAGTCGCAGGAATCTCTCTGCTAAGGGCTTTCAAGTTCAGCAAGGTGGCAAAAAGGTCGAGCTTCCACATCAGGAAGAGCCCCAACACGATTGCGATAAACCAGGCGTTGTAATCCATCGTTTCGACGTAACCGATGCCTACCCGCCCGGCAACCGGTTTCCCCCGAAAAAGAGAGCACGTGATCCAAACGGATTTATTTTGTTTTTTTTGCTGCCTCCGCCAACTGCCGGGCTTCCTCCGCAGCCTCGGAAAGTTCCTGCTCCAGTCGATTCATCCGCTGCCGGTGTTCCTGCCGTATGGCGATGAGATCGTAGATCGCCAGCAAAAGCACAAATCCCACGAGAAAGAAGCAGGCAATCCAGTAGACAGCGAACGCGAAGGGACTTTGGCTCAAGACTGCCGTCAGTGGCGCAGCACCAAGAAAGACCATCAACAGCGTTACCAGAGTCAACCCAAAGAGCAAATTGCGACGGTAAGGGCGATGCCGAATGATCACCCAACCCGCCGCAAGGCCCAGCGCGACTCCATCGCCACCTTTCTGTCCCACCTGTTCCTTTTTGTCATTCACGATTCTATTCAAGCATACGAGCGACGGAGCATTCAACGTCCAACTTTCTACTTTCTACTTTCT